>CALEMD010000001.1 GCA_937902945.1 uncultured Erysipelotrichaceae bacterium
GCTATGCCTGTTCCTTATTCATATCTGCAAAACGATAGAAGCAACATTGAAATATATCAGCAGAGAAAGTGCATCAATAACAGTTGTAAGCAGCGGACTTGCTACTACGGCAGGATCAAATCCAAGTTTATAGACTGCCATTGTCAGCATGCTTCCGCATAGTTTTGATAAAAATACTGCACAGATAATTGTAATGCAAACAACAGATGCCACCATCCAAGTATCCTGATCAATGAATATGCATTTCAGAAATGCTGCAGCAGATAATGTGATACCGCATAGAATTCCGACCCGCATCTCCTTGAATATGACTTTGAAGAAATCTTTAAAAGATATCTGTCCCAATGACAGCGCTCTGACGACTTCTGTTGATGCCTGCGAACCGGCATTACCACCTGTATCCATAAGCATTGGAATGTAGGAAGTAAGAACAACAAATCGGCTTAGTGCATTCTCATAGTTTGAAATGATAGCACCCGTAAACGTAGCGCTCAGCATCAGAAGCATCAGCCATGGAAAGCGTTTCTTCCATGTTTCGAATACTGTAGTCTTCAGATATGCCTTATCGGTCGGTATGATAGCCGCCATTTTTTCAATATCTTCAGTTGTTTCCTTCTGCATGACATCCATGATGTCATCTATTGTAATGATGCCGACCATCCGATTTTCATGGTCAACTACAGGCAATGCTGTCAGATCATATTTCTGAAATAGCTTAGCAGCATCTTCCTGATCCATTGCGGTGTCGCAGCTGATAACATTTTCATGCATAATATCGCCTATCAGAACATCATTATTATTTAAAAGAAGATACCGCAAAGCACATGTACCCATCAGTTTTCTTTTAGCATCAAGCACATAGCATATATTGATAGTCTCAGAATCCATGCTGATGCTTTTAATTCTTTCGATTGCCTGCTCAACAGTCATGTCTGTCTTCAAATCCACAAATTCGACAGTCATTACTGAACCTGCAGAATCTTCTGGGTACTGCAGAAGATGATTGATATCCTTTCTTGTATCAGGACGAGCGTTTTCAAGCAGTTTTTTAACGATGCTTGCAGGCATTTCTTCAAGCAGATCTGCAGCATCATCAGACTGCAGGTTATCTATTACAATACCCGCCTCCTTGTCAGAAAGTGAAGTGATGATATACTGCTGGCTGTCAGTTTCAAGCAATGAAAAAACATCTGCTGCTTTATCTTTGCCTAAAATACGAAACATTTTAAGCATATCTTCATCTTCCATAGATTCCATGATCAGTGCAATATCATAGTCATTCATCTGTGAAAGATTTTGCTGCAGCTCTGTATATTTCTTTTCATTGAGCAGTGCGCGAAGTCTTTGAAGATCATTCAAATTTGTTTTATCCATAATAAAACTCCTTTCAAAAATGGTTGAAAATTTGCAATTGGC
>CALEMD010000002.1 GCA_937902945.1 uncultured Erysipelotrichaceae bacterium
TAGAATGATTTATTCAGTCGCAGAAAAGAAGATTCAAAAAGGTACGCTGAATAAATCATTCTGGCGCTGGTGGTATGGAAACCTTACTTGCTTCTCTCATGAACATATGCAGACTTTCGGTTATATGTGGTCCATGCTTCCTATTATTCAGGAACTGTATCCTACAAAAGAAGAACAGGCTGAAAAGCTCCGTACTTATTATCCATTCTTCAATACTGAACCGCAGATTGGCTGTATCGTTGTAGGTATTACAGCAGGTCTTGAAGAAGCACGCGCAAACGGTGCTGAAGATATCGATGATGAAATGATCAATGGTATCCGTGCAGGTCTTATGGGACCGTTGGCTGGAATCGGCGACTCACTGATCGTCGGTACATATATCCCAGTATTGCTGGGTATTGCACTCGGCTTCTCTGAAGGCGGATCAATAATGGGCATTCTGTTCTATATCATCGTATGGAATGCTACATCAATCTGGTTCCAGAAATGGATCTATGACAAGGGCTATGCACTTGGCGGCAATGCTGTAGAAGTTATTGTCGGCGAGAAGGCTACTGCTCTTCGTGAAAGTGTTATTATTCTCGGACAGGTTATCGTCGGTGCTATGGCAGCAACATGGATCAACATTACTACATCCATCGTTCTGACAAAATCCTACGATGCAGCTTCCGGAGCATATACAGACGTATTGCTGCAGGACAAACTGGATGGAGCATTCCCAGGCATCCTGACTATGCTGTTTGTACTTCTGTGCTGGTGGCTGATGTCCAAGAAGAAGGTTTCACCAATCAAAGTTATGCTGATCATGGTCATCGTTGCCATCGTTGGTGTTCTGATTGGATTCTTCAACCCGAACCTGACTTATTAATAGTCATTCAGGAAAAACTATTCGGCCCTGTATATTCTCCCTATACAGGGTCGATTTTTTAAAAATAAAGTGGCAGAATAGAAACAGAGGTTTATCACTATGCGAATGACAAAACAGGAAATACATGATTTGAAGCTATCCATTCAGAATGAGAGTGTCATGCTGTCAAGAGTAAAGAAGATGTTTCTCAGTTC
Organism: uncultured Erysipelotrichaceae bacterium; assembly: GCA_937902945.1. Classification (GTDB taxonomy): domain Bacteria; phylum Bacillota_I; class Bacilli_A; order Erysipelotrichales; family Erysipelotrichaceae; genus Bulleidia. Next base: position 1,063 of record CALEMD010000002.1, read on the forward strand.
TCTGACTGTCCTTGCACTTGCGGCATTGTTTGTATTTGTCATACTCAAGGCAGAGCAATACAGTACGTGGCGCATTGTTCTGATTGCTGTGATGATTGTATCTGGCTTATTGGCACTGATGTCCATACTCAGCTACATGAACGGACGCAGACATCTTCTGAAGAAGATGAACACGCTGGATGCGAATAAATAGAAAGGAATCATATGGAAAAGAAACTATATCGACTTACACCTGCCTATAAGGATTATCTGTGGGGAGGAAATGAACTGGCAGAAAACTATCACAAGGATTTCGGCGGAAAGATCATTGCTGAAAGCTGGGAACTGTCTACACACCCAGATGGTGTGTCTGAAATTGAAAACGAACCCCTGGATCAATTTATTGAGAAACACCCTGAAGTATTGGGTACAAAATGCAAGGGGAATGATATTCCAATTCTGATTAAATATATTGATGCGGCAAAGGCACTGAGTATTCAGGTGCATCCTGAAGATGAATATGCAAGACGCGTTGAACATGATAATGGCAAGACAGAGATGTGGTATATCGTGGATGCAAAACCGGGAGCATTCCTGTATCTTGGTCTGAATAAATCAATGGACAAAGAAACCTTTGCACAGCATATCAAAGATCATACTCTGCTTGATGATCTGAAGAAGGTGCCGGTAAAGAAGGGTGACTCCATTGTCATCAGAGCAGGAACCATTCATGCAATAGCAGAAGGATGCCTGATTATGGAGATCCAGGAGCGGTCCAATGTCACCTATCGCGTATATGATTTTGGGCGTAAGGATAAAGATGGCAATGAAAGACCTCTGCACATAGATAAAGCTCTGCAGGTTGCTAAACTCGAACCGGCAGATGTCAATCTGAAGCCTGAGATAACTGGCAAAGAAGATGAAACCGGCAGAAGCGATCTATTGCATACTACTGAGTATTTCAAAGTCGGTCATGTACACACTCTGACTGAAAGAAGCATACATGTTACCGAAGATTCCTTTATGACTTTGTTATTAGTACATGGAAATGCAGAAATAATCTGCGGCAATGAGACAGTGCAGCTGAAGCAGGGTGAAAGTGTGTTTGTGCCTGCTGGGAATACGGATGTCACAGTGAAAGGAAACTGCGATATTATTACTGCTGAACTATGATTTAAGG
>CALEMD010000003.1 GCA_937902945.1 uncultured Erysipelotrichaceae bacterium
AGTCTTCCAATTGGAATGATTCATCAGCAGATCAAACATATAGTTATACTTTACTTTTTCATTCGATACAGCATTCGCTGCTTCAATCTGTGTTGCGCCAGTCATCTGCTGAGTCGCCAGATAATACATGCCATCGGCATAGCAGACACTGTGCGCCGGCAGCAAGGTAAACACATCAATGATTGCCACTTCAGGACTCTGTGTCTTCAATGCTTCTATCAGCATGTAATAGGACATGCTCATCTCCTGACAGGAAGAACCAAGATCATATGCATAGTATCCGCTGTTGGCATAGATCACTCCTGGGTTCACTGCATACTGCATATGCGAAGATCCCAGCGCAAGAACATCTATGCTATTTTCAGGTATCAGTCTGAACTGATCGCCATCGATATTCTTATCCACTCTAAAATAATCCGAAAGAATCATCCATAAGAGACAGAAGATGACTGTTAACAGTATTATTTTCGAAAGGATCTTCAAGAAGTTCTTCATCGTATCTCCTCACTCAGAAAGTGGTATAGATAAAATCTGCCGCATTATAGCCGCTGCCATATGCCCCAAATATCAGCAGTATGGCAATTGCCAGTATATAAACTGTCCAGCGCACTATGAAGTTCTGTCTGGAAAGCCACAGCACCATATCTGTTCTGTTTCTCAGAATATCTGTACTAACAATCATTCCAACGACAATGCCTAGCCATATCCCCTCCCGCATTGTCATATGCAAAGTCTCTAAAGAGAAACCGCTCCATGAGAACAGTCTTGCAAATATAGAGAATGCCTCCTCCAATGTTGCACTTCTGAAGAATACCCAAAGCAATGTCACCAATGCAAAGTTCAGCAGAATGCCTAACAGTCTCCTGATTCCCCTGCTTTCTTTCTGCAGAGGCAGGAAACCTTCTATCACCGTTAATAAGCCATGTCCCAGTCCCCAAAGTATGAAGACAAGCGTATTGCCATGCCACGCCCCGCTTACCAGAAACACAATCAGTGCATTGATGCATCGTCTTGCTGTTCCTTTGCGGTTTCCGCCTAGCGGAATATAGATATAGTCTTTCAGCCATGTACTCAGTGATATATGCCAGCGATCCCAGAACTGTTTGATATTCGCCGCAAGATACGGTGTGTTGAAGTTCTTAGGAAGATCAAAGCCAAGCATTCTGCTTACCCCTATGGCAATATTGCTGTAGCCATCAAAATCTGTATAGATCTGAAAAGAATACAGAATCATGGCCAATAGAACATATGGTCCTTTCAGTGCTGCATCATTATAGATGACAGGTATTATCTGTCCTAAAGCATCCGCAAATACGATCTTTTCAAACAGACCGAAAGCCGCCTGCACTGCCCCATTCTTCTGTACTGCGTAATCAAAGACCAGCGGTGTATTCAGCTGTTCCAGAAAAGGCTTCGCTCTGTTGATCGGACCTGCAGTAAATACTGGAAAGAAGCTCATATATAAGATCAGATCCAAAAGATTGGCTGTCTTCAGTTTTCTGCTTCTGAGATCTGCTAGATAGCTGATTGCCTTAAATGTATAGAAAGACAGTCCAACAGGTATGATCCAGTTTGCAAAGTTGAAGTATTTATAGAAAACAAGTCCCAGCACATATGGAAGCAATGCAATCAGAAAAGCATTCTTCTTCATTTTCTTTATGGTTCTCGATATCAGAAAAGTATAAATGATCAAAAGGAGTGCATAGATGATATGTACAGGTTTGCCAAAAGAAACCAGAAAAACGATATTGCAGATCAGCAATACCCATTTTCTCCCCTTATTTCTGAATATCCAGGTAAGTATGAATACAATGCTCACAAACCCAAGATAGAGCAGTGATGTGCTTGCCATAACAACATTATTTTACTGTATTTTTGATTGAGACAAAAGAGACGATTTATGTCGACAAAGTATTCCGTCAAAACATCTCATCTCTATTTTAGATTTTTCACTTTTTAAAACAAATTCTATTCTTTCCGGCAGAGTACCACAGCTGACCTGATGGATCAGATGTGGGTGAATGCCTAGTCTTTCTGATGCTGTATGTACTGTTTTACGGTTTCTTCGTTCCTGTCACTTATGCTGCCTATGTAATAGGATAAACTCCAGAAGGATGGTTTCCAATAATATGGTTCTAGCTGCTTGCTGTATTCCTGCCTTATCCTTCTAGAGGATGCAGATTTATAGGCATTGATATAATTAGCCAGATTGATCTGCGGCGGTGCGTCAAACAGGATATGCATATGATCAGGCATGCATTCAATTGCCTGTATCATGCAGTTCCTCTGTTTAAAGTAGTTTCCAGTGAATTCAATCAATCTTTTTTCGAGGTCTCCAGTGATGACTGGATGCCTGTATTTCGTAACTAATACAAGATGATATTGAAGAATGAAACAGCTGTGTCTGTTTACATAATAACCTTCAGAATGCAGTCTCATCTGTGCCCTTTCTGCCTATTCAACTGATAGGATTTACTGTATAATAAATATATACAGATAATAGCACAAACAATCATTGAATTCATTGTGAGTAGTGTCGGAAACTCGATAGGTATCTGACAGCCGAAGAGACTGGAGATATA
>CALEMD010000004.1 GCA_937902945.1 uncultured Erysipelotrichaceae bacterium
GAGGGCTTTCTGTTCTTCTTCCGGTGCAATGAGCGTTCAGGAGGTTGCTTCAAAAGCTTCCCCAAGTGTAGTTGAAATCGTTGTCAGCGCAACCGAAAGCGGCTATGGCATGTTTGGACAGAGCTATACATCTGAAGGAGCCGGCAGCGGTGTAATCATCAGCAGTGATGGCTATATCATCACCAACAACCATGTAGTTGAAGATGCTGATAAGATTTCTGTAACACTGTATGATGGAACTTCGTATGATGCAGAACTGATTGGTACAGATTCCAAGAGTGATATTGCAGTCATCAAAGTCAATGCCGACGGCCTCACTGCAGCTGTGATCGGAGATTCCGATTCCATCCAGGTCGGTGATACAGCAGTCGTCATCGGCAACCCACTGGGAACACTTGGCGGTACAGTAACAGATGGCATTATCAGTGCTACGGATCGTGAGATTACAATCAACAACGAATCCATGAATCTGATTCAGACAAATGCAGCCATCAATTCAGGCAACTCCGGCGGCGGTCTGTTCAGTGATACCGGATCATTGATCGGCATTGTCAATGCGAAAGACTCAGGCACTACAAGCAGCGGTGCAACCATTGAAGGACTTGGATTTGCCATTCCAATCAATGATGCAATGACTGTAGCACAGGATCTGATTGCCAATGGCTATGTCAGTGACAGAGCTACCCTGGGAGTCTATCTGCAGGACGTTACTTCCGACTACCAGGATTATAAAGCAGGACTGTATATCTCAGAAGTCATCACCGGTTCTGGCGCTGATGAAGCAGGTCTGCAGGCATATGACAGAATCATTGCTGCCGATGGCACAGAAGTCAGCAGCTATACAGAACTCAGCAAGATACTCAAGACAAAGAGTGTCGGCGATACAATCACTCTGACCATTGTCAGAGACAGCAAGCAGATGGATGTCACTGTCACATTGACAGCAGCTATCCAGGATACATCAAAGAGCTGATTGAGACAGCTGTTATGAAAGGAGTTCTTCTTGTGTGAAGAGCTCCTTTTTCTTACTGTCTTTGATACAGTTCAAATCTGTATTTCTGCCTGATGTCTGGATATTTGACATGATCTGTTTCACTCATGAACATTTCATATGGTCTTGCATATATATGCCCGTTCCCATACATTGCCTGATAGATCATCAGCTTCTCTCCGGTTTCTGTATGCTCCGCAGCAGCTATGATCCTATACAGGTACTGATTGCCGGCATCCTTTTGAATGGTTTCCCTTTTAAAATGAGAAACTATATCACCAGGCTTAAAAACTCTTTCAGTCATCATTCCGCACGTCC
>CALEMD010000005.1 GCA_937902945.1 uncultured Erysipelotrichaceae bacterium
TCATAGTTTTTTATTCATCCATTCCTTTAGGCCATTCAGTTCTTCAGGAACCATATCATGCAGTTTCTGTATTTTCTGCTGTATGCTGATAAGCTCTTTTCTGACTTCACTGGATGACATATCCTGATAGTCAGGCATTGCTTGAATCACCGTAAAGTATTTTGAAAACTCCTTCAGATACGAGTCATTGGCAATGATATCTGCCGCATTATCCGTACCGCGGCTTATGACAGCGATACCGAACTGTTCCGCAATCTGACGTACATACAGCCAGCCATTCTCAAGCTCCTTCAGCTTGTCGCTCCCGATCAGAAGCTGACAGTCATAATCTTCACTGAGATGCTGAAGGGTCAGATAAGTTCTTGGCTGCTCTGCCGCCATAATCTCGAAATCTGAAACTTCCATCCAAGGCGTATCTATGGAAATCATGCGCAGCATATGCAGGCGATCCTCATTGCTGAAGGCGAAGTCTTTCTTCTGCGAGTCTTCAATATAGGTTTCCTTAGTAGGAACATAGATGACGCGTTCTGCATTGCATTTCTGCATGGCATATCTGCCTAGCTCAATGTGTGCTCTTGTCGGCGGATTGAATGCACCGCCGAATACCAATGCCTTTTTCTTAATTGGTTTCATATTTATAATTTACCCCCATGAAGTTTTTCATACATCTCACTGCGGCATCGCGCTACTTTAGGTGTCAGATCTACATAATGCACATGCGGCATTTCCGGTCTGAGTTCACTTTCCCATACTCTGTTGCTAAGCTGTTCGCGGATATAATCGCGCTTCGCATTGATATCCGGCAGATCGACAGCCAGTTTTCCATCCACAATATGCGGTACCAGTATTCTTTCTGCATGCACAGGAATGATTGTCTTCTCTCTGTCAAATGCATCGCGGTCAAGATTGATGACCGTAATCGGCTTCCCTGATTCAATGACTTCATCATCCATAGCAATGATGTCGCACTGTCCTTTTCCTTCGGCATCGAATACTCTCCATGCCATCAGCTTGCCTGGAATAATGGATTTCGATGCAGAATCACTGCATTTCATCTTCGGCGTATATGTTCCGTCTTCTTCCTTGACCGCTACCAGTTTGTAAACACCGCCGAATACCGGATCTGTAGCAGATGTAATCAGCTTTTCACCAACTCCATAGGAGTCAAACTTTGCCCCCTCGTACAGTTCCATATCTGCCATCTTCTTCTCGTCAAGAGAATTGGATGCGACAAGCTTTACATATGGCTTGCCAGCTGCATCTAAGGCCTTTCTCAGTTTCTTATAGCCTCTTGCTAGATCACCCGAATCAATTCTTGCGCTCTTTACTCGGCGATTTGGATCATTTGGATACTTAGCGATCATCTCATCATCCAGTTTCAAGAGATTTACCAGCCCAGAATCGAAGATGCTGTACGTATCAAGAAGCAATGAAACATTCTCAGGATATGTATCTGCATATGCTCGGAAAGCATCCATTTCAGTTGGATAGAATTCAATGAAACTATGGGCAATTGTGCCTACTGCTTTTACTTCCGGTCCGAATTTCATCTCAGCCAGGCAGTTTGCAGTGCCGACGCATCCTCCAAGTATCGATGCATATGCGCCGTCATTTCCAGCTGATTCTCCCTGTGCCCGACGGGTTCCGAATTCCATGACATTGCGAGGTGTATGGGTTGCCAGTCCGCTGATGCGTGTTGCCTTTGTAGCAATCAGCGAATGAAAGTTCATCGTCTGCAATAGATATGTTTCGATAAGTATTGCGCCTGCCATATCGCACTCAATGCGCACCATAGG
>CALEMD010000006.1 GCA_937902945.1 uncultured Erysipelotrichaceae bacterium
GACGCGGCGGATCTCTTAGTTCCGACGAAGTGAACCTCTGGCTCCGCCATACTCACATTATGCGTATTCAATTCAAATAACGGCTTTATTATTGAAAATATCATTAATACAGATGCCTCTTTTGACTGGTACGCTCTAACTGATGGAAAATCAGGCGAACTCCATGATTCAATTTCGAAAACAATTTCCAAAAATTGTGGAAACACCGAGATTGAAGACTTATTTTCTAAGATAGTAGATATGAGAAACAGAATCATTCATGGATTTAGAATTACTTCGGATAAGGATGAACAAATACTGGCAACAAAGACTCTTATAAAAAAGGGAAACAAGCAATTCGAAATAACGAAAGAATTCTTAATGGAATTCATAGAAATGAACGATAAGCTTAGCGACTTACTTAATAAATATCGGGAATGCGAATCAAGAAAATCAGCATAATCTCATTGGTTCGATATTTACTAACAAGTAATAAATCTTGCTTTAAAATATCATTTGCATTGCTGTATTGCACTATTTCACCGTATGTTCCAGCGGTTCAGAAAATATAAGCGATGCCGTTTTATCTGTCTCTAGTAAATATGCGGGTAAGTTTCCATTATGGAACCCACCCGCATATTTTCTTATTTCATTTGTTTAAAAGTTCTGATTCCTTCCCATAGCTTGTTATATATGCTCCGATTTGTGCTCTAGTTAGTGCTACATACAATAAACACTTTTCTGATGTTAATGCTTCTGCCTCAGCAACCGGATCAGCGTGATTCATGGCCGACTGCAATGGCACTATATGGTTATTTGCCGCTGCCACAAATACATATTTAAATTCTAGGCCTTTGACCCTGTGCATTGTAGCCACACGTAGTCCATCATAGCTTCTGTCGTCAACCCGATTTCTTTTAATTGCATAGGAACGGATCCCAGCCTTCGTAAACTGAGCTATATAGTCATCCACAAGTTTCTTTGTCCTTGCAACTAAGCAGATGTCATTTAAGGCTACTCCCTGTTTCTCCAGCTTCTTCACTTCAGTCACAATGTAATTAAACTCACCGCTGGCATCTCTAAAATTCTTGATCTCTGGTTTCATACCATGCGTAAGTGATTGGCATACATCTCCGGGATCAATATCCTCATCAAGATCATCAAAAGAAATTCCATTTAATAAAGCAAATGCATATTTTCTGATTTCTTCTGTTGTCCGATAATTGATTTTTAGTATGCTGCTTCTGCCTCGAACATTAATCCCACATTTGCTGAGTACTGGATGGTTTTTATAAATTCTTTGATGCGCATCGCCAACAATGAAAATATCATTCTGATGCTCATTTCCAGTTAAAGCGCGAATCAGCCGATATGCATTATCACTGAAATCCTGTCCTTCATCTACAATTACACTTTGATACTTAGGTTCGCCACCAGCTTCAGCTAATAGTTTTGTGCTTTCATACATTGCTGTATTAATATCCCTGATCTGGTGTTCCTTCATCAGATTTTCATAGTTTTCAAAAACTTTCCATACAAGCATTCTTTTCTTCCTGTCTAAACGAATGCCGCGACCATTGCGTGTCGCCTTTACATATTTTTCCATGGATAGTGCTTCTTGTGCTATGACAACTCTATTCCATTCTTCTTCATAAAACTGGGCATCAAATGTCAATTCAGGATTTGCCATCGCCACTGCTTTTTCCCAAAGTGGAGAAATTTCTTGATCATAGCCAATCTGGGCTGAAAAATTCGTTTCTTTAAGGTATTGGTTCACCCATGCATCCAAATGAATCACTTCAATCTTTCTAAGTTCTTCTACAGTACATATCTTTCTGAGATTCTCTTTAATATCTGCAGCTAGATTTGCTGTAAAAGTCGTAAATAGTATCCTTTGATTAGTCTTTAGTTTAGATGCAAGATATTTTGCTCTATGCATTGCGACTACTGTCTTGCCAGTACCGGCTCCGCCAAGAACGCGTGCTGGTCCAGAATAGTCTTTGTGTACAATTTTCCGCTGAGTCGGATGCAGAAAAACGCGCCATTTTTCAAGGGGTTCAGCCATGATCATTCTCAATTCGTCTTCACCATCTACCACAACAAATTCTTTCAAAGTGTTTGGCTTTTGCAATGCGGACGTAAAATCATCTGTTGAAATCTTCTCATTCTTTTCTTCCTTAGCTAACTCCATCACTTCATCGATTTTAAATCCTTCTGCCAGCCAAGAAAGATACTCGTATGCATCATGAGGGATTGATGATTCTGCTTTATAGAACGAATCCTTATCTCTAAAACTGCGAATAAAAGGAATCTGTCCCTCTGGGACTCCTAACTTTATAAGTTCCTTATCCCCTGCTTTAGCAAAAAGGCTTTGTGCTGTGGATACAGCTGCGCTTTCTTCAACTGTTTTAACATCATAAACCTGAATAGCACCTGTACTTGGATTGACTTCACAGCGTTTGTGTGCCGCCCATTGATAAGCTTCATCATGATGATCAACCCAGAGCAGTAGGAAAACACCTGATTCTTGCTGTCTTACCACAATTCCACGATAAGCATCATCAATTCTTACAGAATAGATTTTCTTATCAATACTATTTGATAATTTTTCATAGTTGATTCCTGGCGCCATAGGATTGTTGCGGAACTTATTAACAAATTCCGTGACTTTGCCCTGAATCTGTCTAGGCAGTTTAGCAAATGATGACAAAAAGTCTGATGAGATTGCTACTGTATACTTGTTTTCCATCACTATTCACCTCCGAACAAAGTATTGATTTTTGCTGCATCAAGCAGATTGATAATCTTCCAACCATTTGCTTCCAACATTGCTTTATCTTCTAGCTGTTCTGTCGTCATGAAACCAATCTTCTTATCTGGCCATGCAATTTCAATCGTTGCGATGACCTCCTGATCATCCCCTACTACTTCATACCCAATATTTTCTTCATTTGGAACAGGAATGTTTGAAGTTTTTGCAATTTCCACAAATGCCTTGGAATCATCATCAAACAAAAGCTCTTTGATCTTATCCCATGCACTAGTTTCATTTTTCATATCATCTTCTATTGATTCTTCATTAGCTGTCAATGGCAATTCATGATAATCTCCACGTTCTATACCTGTAGTAGCAATAGCAATAAATCCTTTGTTAAACTGCATTAAATTGAAGAATTGCCATAAACCATTCCATTCCGATTCATATTTACTAGTTCTTTTATCACTTTCATCTTCCAAAGCTGCTACTACTGCGACCTTATCATGCTGCTTTACATCTGGCATTAGAACTCCTGCATAAATTGAAAGATTCGAGCTTGATGATCTTGGTTGCCAATTCCCATAGAATGTTTTTTGAAAAGTAAAACTATTCTCTGTAAATTGTGTCTGCTCATTAACTTGATCAATTATGTTTTTCCATTCATTAAATGTTGCATTGTTATTGATAAGTGTAGGCTCAAGCAATGAGAGTGAATATGCATATGCTTGTCCTTTAAACAATTGCTCTGCATTTGGTAATTTCAAATATGCTATCAGAAGATCAAATGATGACATCTTTTCAGGTTCAATGCTTCCTGAATCCATCTGTTTTACAGTGTTCTGATACATGATTTTCCCAGATGGCATCATCTCAGACTGAAGCGTTAAAGTTGCAAAGTCACCTTGCGGTGTGAAAACGCTTTGAACATCTTTATAGCTCAGTGCCCACACTCTGTATTTACCACTGCGTCTGATTGCTTCTCTTTTGATTGTATCGTCAGTCACAATATCCTTGTGATATAGGAATCCATCCGTAAATATAGCAACTGGTTTGTGCTCTGGCGCTGTTACAGGCCATATCATAAAGTCTGGTTTGCACTTGACACCCACTCCATCCTTAGCTTCTAACAATACTTGCGGCTCAATTTCCCACGCCTGCTTATCAAGTTTTATATAGTAACAATGTTTTCCATTTCTAATTGAGTCACTTACGTTAGCTGTTCCAACTTTCTGCCGGATTGCTTCTATGAATCTTTGTTCAAGTTCACTATCAAATAATGGATTGACTTGAATTTCATTGATCTTAAATATCTTCTTGATATTTTTCTTTCCTGAAAGAATAGATTTCAGCAGTCTCATTGCGGTTGACCGTGAAATATTTCCAATCTGCTGGCTCTGTCTATATGCATACAGGCAATGGTAACAGCCATCTTTTTGTGGGTCATCTTTACATGAGCAGTTTTCCATCTTCTGAAGAGCCTTTTCAAATATTTTGATCAGTGAATCCTTCTCGTTCATCAGCTGCTTTAAATATCCTGTACCACCTGGAACAGAATCATAAATCACTAAATATTGTTTCCTATAATCTGCACCCGGTACTGGAACTTCGCTCACTGTTGCCCGCAGATGATCAACGTTGCCAAAGTATTCTTTCATGCCAAGCATAAACGCAGCCACAAATGATTCCATCTTAACAGATGTAGAATCCATGGTTGTAGCAGGGACAAGCAATCGCAGTATTTCTGTATTGAATTCACGATATAGAAAGAGGCATTCTTCATAATCTTCTTCGCGAATTAATGAAGTTGCTTTTCTTACTTTGCAGGAAAGTGTATGATTCGCTTTCCCATTTTCCGGCTGGATCTTTCCGCAGTATTTACATATTTTGAATCCTTTGCGAACTTCGTCAACACCAGAAACAGACATCTTTTCACCTGTCATCTCACTCTCGCCAAAGTTGATCTCACGCAAAGTGGCTTTACTGACAAACTCATATCCAAATGGGAAATCGTCATTATCCATTTGATATGCACATGCAATGTCGTGATCTTCATCAACATCAACGAGCATTTGTCTGCAATAGAATACATTAGAGCGGTTCTCTGTAGCATCACCAATCAAACTTTTTGAGTACTCTGTGTTGGAGTATACCATCTGAACCTTAAGCATGTTTCTCACTTGTCCAGCATCTGCCCAAGCGGGACTGCCGCACTGTGGACATGCAGAAGTATTTTTACCAGCCTCTTCTATCTGTGCATGAGAACAGTTCGGGCACAATCTCCATTTTGTTGCTTGTGCTGTTGAAAGATCCACCTGATCAATCGTAAGTTTATGTCCATCTACATAGAAGTTATTATTTGGCGCAAACTCACTAATTGCTGATGATGCAGAACGGTTGTATTCATATAATATTTTTTTATACTGCTTCTTTCCTGCATCTGCAGTCGGTGTATCTTCATCTTCTTTACGATATAGAACAGCCCGAAGAATAATTCCTGCCTCTGGGAATGCATAGTTTGGTAGCAATCCCTCATCTGATAGGAAGTTAAAAACGTTCTTTTTTGCTATCTCACGATATACTTCCATCAAAGCATTTTTTTCACTCTTTAATTCCTTGATTTCAGCCTCATAAGAACTATCTTTTGGCTTATCTTCTAATTCTTTGACCATTTTTCCTAAAGCTTCAATACTCGTATGCAATGAATTCTGCTGACGTTTTAGTCCTTCAAAACCATCAATGATTTTCAGCTCCATTGAACTATTTTTCTGACCATCACCGCGAACATATTCCTGCAGTTCATTTTTCGTTCCTTCATCAAGATAAGCAGCAAACATCTGAATAAAAGAATTCAACTGACGTGAAAGAGTACTCTGAACATAACTGAGAAAATTGAATGGGAACATATTAGCAGGATGTTCATCAAGCTTGTTTAAAATTGTTCCTATTTTATCCGGTATTGCATTTTCAGGAACACCTTTTTTTATCCAGGAATCCATGCAAAATGCAATAAATTGTCTTTCAAGTACTGCGGATGCACGAAGATAGATATGAGGCGGTGTTACTTCACCTTCAATCATATCTAACGGATCAGAATAGAAATATAAATCATGCGGTCTTGCATTAGCAATTGCCAATGTCAGTGCATTCCCATCTTTACGCCCTGCGCGCCCTGCACGCTGCAGGAACTGGTTTTGAGCAGGTGGCATGCTGCATAAGATAACCGTTGAAAGATCTCCGATATCAATGCCCATTTCAAGTGTTGGCGTACAAGAAAGAACATTTGGATCCCAGGCTTCTCTGGTATCCTTAGAGCGTTTGAAATCAGTTTCAACATTCTCACGATCTGTTCTCTCTAACAAACCAGTATGTTCTCTTGCATTGATCCGTTCTAAATCACCAGTAGTATAAAGTCGTCCATAGTAATTATTCTCTGCAAAGGCAAAATCTTTCAGCATTCCTCCGCAAGCACTTCTTTGACATGGAGCACCATCAAAAATGGAGTATTCGTCTTCAGATACCGTATATACTGAACCACATGTATCGCAACGCAGCGTTTTCAATCGATTTGTAACATAGACTTTGTCCTTATTCAAAGCATAGACAGTATACGATGGCGAAGATGGAACTTTTACAACAATATTATCTTTCACTGCTTCTTCAAGAATAATCCTGCTAATTGAAGCATAAGTTGATTTGTCTACCAGCAATTCAGAACAGCATGATGAAATCCAATCAACATATTTATTCGATGACGGATAATCATACATCAATGTTTTCTTTGGATTTCCATTACATTCGGCAATAAAGTTCGGTGTATTTCTTCCTGATTGAAGACCTGGAAGCCAATCAGTATCATTATTAGATAGCATGTAGCTTTTTGCATCATTTTCCGTATATCTTTCAAATACAGGATCAGAAAAAGCGCCATTGGTTCTCATCAGATTGAGATATCCTGCAACCATTCGTTTAAAAACAACGCTGTCTTCTGCTGCTAATTCTCCCAATTCATTAACAGTTCTTTCTTGAACTCTGTTGGCCAAAGAATTGATATCATCCATCTGAAATGATAATACTGAACACCCTGACTTCTCCAAAGTACGTCCAATATTTGACGTCAGTCCATATTCCAGCATGATTTCGTATTTTAACCGCTCTTCAATTTTATAAACTAAACTCTTCGCTTGCCGGTCTGTACCGATTTTCCTCTTTTCAACCATTTCTTCATAAGAGTTCTTCCAGACCATATTAGGCGCAATGAAAAAACTGACAAACTTTTCCATTGGCATCTTCTCATGCCAATATTCAACAAATCCATCTTGGAACTCTATCAGTGACTGTCCTGCCCCGACTTTATCACAATACTCTTGAATTGCTGATCGCAGACCAAACCGCCATGTTCTAGCATTGAAAAAGCCTGCACGATGTGCAGCATCCTGTACACTGTCAGAAAATGCTAAAGTCTTCTTATCATCATTGAATTTTGATGCAAACATCTGAGAAATGCTCGCACTGATCTCCGTAGCACTTCTGATACCCATCAAGGACAGACCACGGCGGCTGCCGCAGCATGGGCATACATATTGTTTATGTACTTTAGTCCCAGATGTTTTTATCTTTGCAGGAATCTGAATATCAATCATTTCAGTATGGCAGTGAGGACAGGTGCTTGGCCCCTCATCGCCCAAAGCAACATGCAGACAGTCAGGACATATACGCGCCGCCATCATTCCACTCATCGGTTTATTATGAGAAAGCGGAAACATCATCGTCACCTTCTCATCTGCTTTGAAATATCTATTATAAAATGCTTCCAGATTTACCATGGTGGCATCTTGGCGTTCATTTAATACAGAGACCCAGCCAGTCAAACCACAATCACGGCAGTTAACGACAGGTAAGTATTGTTTTGCCTGCTGTGTGTTTAAATCATGAGCTATTGAATATGTAATTTTACTTGGATCTACTTTAGCAACCAATCTGCGCAGTTCTCTCATCCAAAGCTGGACCTGAACATACAAAAACGGGCGTAGACTTCCAACTGACCCAGTTCTTGCATGTGAAATCAGGGCATACAATGAATTGATAACAATCGTAGGATCTTTTATTGCTTTCAGTTCCGGATAATGAGTTTTTAATTCTTCATATACTATAGATGCTTGGAAATACTTCCCATCTGTCATACTTATCACAGCCTGAACAAAACTATGATGCATCAGAGCATCTTTTAGATGAAGCCTTCCTTCATCACTCATTACATCCAAAGAAAATCCAGGAAACCAATCCTTGACCGCCTTTTGCAAATACGCAGTTGCATTATCATTCATTGTTAATTCATCAAGTTCTTCTGCCTGTTCATTATTTGGCATCGTAAACTCTGTTGCTTCTATACCATCAAAGAATTCCTGTGGACTCAAACGATCTTCAGTGATTACAGAGTCTTTATCAAATGGTTCGCCAAATATTTCCTGTGCATAATCAATGATACTGGAAGTACTGTTTTTAGAGCCCATTGTTGCAGAAGTCCCAATGCAGCATAAATAGCCATCATAAATGCCAAGACGGCGCTTTAATCGGCGAAGCAAACATGCAAGGTCTGTACCCTGTGCTCCATCAAAAGTATGCAATTCATCAACCGCAATATACTTCAATGTTTCCGGTTCATTATCGTTCCAAAGAAGTGCATCCTTTGGGCGTACTAATAAGTAGTCCAGCATCTTATAATTAGTCATCAAAATATCCGGCGTACTATTCAGCATGGTCTCATGATCTGTAATAACGCCATGTTCGCTCATCATTCTAGCTGATTCTTCATCATTGCCGCCAACATACATCCCTACCGTAACATTGCCACGCAATTGATCACTATTATAAATCAGTTCTGCTATACGCTTAGCTTGGTCAGTAGCAAGTGCATTCATAGGATAAATAATCAATGCTTTGATTCCTCTTTCACCACGATGCTGATAGCAATACTCGAGCATAGGATAAAGGAAACATTCCGTTTTACCGGACCCAGTTCCAGTAGCAATCAGTGTTGATCTGCCATCGTCACCAGTCAATCTTTCAAATGCCTTTTGCTGATGCACATACGGCAGATAAGAAGGATGAATAGACTCAAAACAAGTTGGCATCTGCTCAGCAGCGCGGAAAGGAAGACGCACAGCAATATAAGGTTCATGATATACAGAATCCTTTGTATTAAGCATATTCCTAACAGAACCTTTGAAAGGTTCATTTGTCATTGGAAACGTTGTTTCAATATAGTCTCCAATCCCTTGTTCCAATTGCTTTGCAAGTATTGATGGCAGCATAACGTCAACCTCCTATCATTAGTTAATGATTTTATTATTCACCGGTATTTTCACCAATTGGTCCCCACTGTGAATATAACCACTTAAGAAATCGGACAAACACAATGCAGTGCTTTCATCAAGCAGTTGTTTCTGCTGTGTTAGCATTCTCATCGTTTTTACAGATTCTTCGGAAGAAAGTTCTCGAATATACAATTTTTCCAAGGCATTTTCTTCTTGCGTTTTTTTATTCTTCACACAGATACTCGACAAAATAAGAATCATAGTCGCAAATTCTTTTGCTTTTTCCTTAACTGCAAAGAGTAATCTTTGAGCTTCTTCATCAGTAACAACAATTTTTTCCCCTTTGTCGTTATCAACTTCAAATTGAATAACTATTGTTTCTTTCGTGTTTTTCTTTTCTAAGATCTTAGTAGCCTTTAGTTCTTCTTGGCTAAAGCAATCTTGAATCTGTTTAAGATGGTTCAGTATCTTTGGCTTCACTTTGAAATGCCAATATGTTTTTATCAGTAACGAAATACCTTCTTGGATTTCCGGATCATACAGAACATCATCAATTATATCTATACCTACTTGTGCTAATTGAAAACCAAATGATGGTTGTTCTCTACCTTTTTTGCAAACTATATTCTTTCTTACAGTCTCTTTGTTTGGAAGATCATCTTCGGAAATAGGAGCAATATCTGGAAGAGCGCTAAGTTTTCCTTTATCACCACGTAGTCCATTATCAGAATGAGTTACTCCCTTATCAAACTTTTCAAACTCATCTTTATCTAATGTAACTTTCATTATTCTTGTAACTTTCTCTTTCGTCATCACCATTCTCATTACTCCTATCTCATTTTGGTTTTGTACTATGGTTAACAAGCATCATTTTTAAGGGTCAGTACTAATTTCTGTGTAAATCAATAATCAGAATCTGCTCTTTTTCCTGC
>CALEMD010000007.1 GCA_937902945.1 uncultured Erysipelotrichaceae bacterium
CTTCATAGTTGTTGATACATTCGGTCCCGTATATATCAACAACTATGAAGTGGTCTATAAGACTGGAGACGGGGATCTGCCAAAGCTGAACCCGCGTACAGCTATAGGACAAAGAGAAGATGGAACTTTCCTTCTGCTGACAATTGATGGCCGAGGACCTTCATCATTCGGCGCTCTGTATGAAGATATTGTTAAGGTATTCCAGGATTATGATGCACAGACAGCAGCCAATCTTGATGGGGGCAATTCTACTGCAATGATCTATAACGGTGAGTATGTCAATGAAACTGTATCAATGTATGGATCCAGAAATCTTCCGACTGTATTTCTGGTAAAGGGGGATAACTGAGATGGCTGAAAGAAAATCAAAAGGATCAGCATTGTGGCTTATACCGGTGATTGTGGCAGCAATCTGTGTGGCGGCAGGCATGCTGTTCATCAATTCTGCGAAAGGCGGATTTGCGGCAAAAGAAGCAGAACTTCCTGACAGCGCAATCAGTACCTATCTGAACCATGTTAAGAGCAATGACTATGAAAGCATCTATGAAGATTCTCTGCAGGTAGATCCAACTCTCAACAGCAAGGATGACTACATTGCAAAGATCAAGGGAATATACAGCGGAGTCAATACAGACAGCATTGTATATAAGCAGGTCGATAAACAGACAACAACAGAATACAATCTGTATGTATCTGATAATTACCTTGCAACACTTAAGCTGATACAGAGCAGTGACGGCAAATGGCTTGCTTCCACCATGTTTGAAGGAGATACTTCCTATACAGTTGAAGTTCCGACAGGTCTCAGCATTCAGGTCAATGGCATGGATGTCGATGATTCCTATCTGAGTGCAAAGAAAGTAACTGCCAGCAATTTCTCGGGACTCAATGATACAGCAGATGCACCAAAGGTAGATCAGTATCAGCTGAGCAATCTTCTGTCTGATCCGGTTATTACAGTACCTTCGGATTCTTCATACAAGACACTGAAGGATGCCATCAGCAATACGATCTATGTTGGCAAAGATGCAAATACTGCCGACAATGCAGTGATCTTTACAGATGATGCAAAAATCATCTCGGGATTCCCGGCTCAGGACACCTCACTGGGAAGTGTGGCTTCTATATCCATCACGGCAAGCGACTGGTACAGCAGAATTGCAACACTGCAGAATGACTGGTTCACGGCCCATGGAACACCAACCTACAGCAATCTGACTGCTGAAAACATCATTCAGCAGAGTGATGATACGATGGTAGGAAATGTCTATTTCGACTACTATGCAACAAACGGAGATGTTGAAAGAACATGGCACTGCGGGTATCAGATCACATTCATGAAATCCAATGGCACCATGAAGATTGCAGGTATTGAAGTCAACAGTTCTCTGAATCCAAATGATGTAAAGAATTACAGTGAATAATAATAGAAAGGACACAGCAATATGATTGATTATTCTGAAGGAACAGGAAGACAGTATCATACCGGAGTAGCAAAAGGAGAAGTGGGCAAATATGTTATCTTGCCTGGGGATCCTGGCCGCTGTGCAAAGATTGCCAAGTATTTTGAAGAACCGCAGCTGATTGCTGAAAACAGAGAATTCACAACCTACACTGGCTTTTTCGATGGGAAAAAGGTTTCTGTAACATCTACAGGAATCGGCGGACCAAGTGCTTCTATAGCCATGGAAGAACTGGTTGCTGTCGGAGCGGATACATTTCTTCGCGTAGGAACTTGCGGAGGAATGGATATCAACGTTAAAAGCGGTGATCTTGTCATTGCGACAGGTGCTGTAAGAATGGAAGGCACCACGAAGGAATATGCACCTATTGAATATCCTGCTGTAGCAGATCTTGATATCATTGAAGCGATGGTGCATGGTGCAAAGACACTGAATCTTCCATACCACACCGGCGTAGTAGAATGCAAAGATGCTTTCTATGGTCAGCATAGACCTGAGACTCTTCCGAATGGACAGGAACTGCTTCGCAAATGGGATGCTTGGTGCCGTTTAGGCTGCAAGGCAAGTGAAATGGAATCAGCTGCACTGTTCATTGTTGCGAGCTATCTGCATGTCCGCTGCGGTACTGTACTATTGACTGTAGCAAACCAGGAAAGGGCAAAGCAGGGACTTCCAAATCCGCAGGTACATGATACTTCAGCTGCTATTAAAACAGCAGTTGAAGCAATACGCTATCTGATTGCATCAGAAGAAAAATAGGCAGAAGCCTATTTTTTTTAGCGGATATCGTAATAATCGGTATAGGTATGAAAGGCAGAGGGAATTGCTAATTCCTTAAGCTCCTTTCTAGAGGCTAGAATGCAATCCGGCAGCTGCAGTCTGTCAATCTGTGCCACCTGTATTTCAAATGCATGCATATGCCATTCAAGATGCGTGAATATATGCCTGCTGTCTTCCAAGCGATGGATTCGTAAAGGGACCAAACCCATTCTTTCAGCTTCTTCGATGGCCTGTTCAGGAGTGATGAATGCATCAATTCCAATCCATTCATAGAGCCCTGCCAATAGCCCGCTGTTCTTTCTTCTGTGCAGAAGAAACCGGGTGCTGTCTTTGATAATCAGCAGAGTTCTGCAGATGACGCGGCGTTCAGCATTTTTTGAACGATAGGGAATTTCAGCACACAGATCTGAAGCATGCACAGGACATGTGACGTGCATTGGACAGTCAGCACATTCTGCTTTGTTTCCAGGCAGGCATACCAGTGCTCCCAGTTCCATAATGGCCTGATTGAATACAGAAGGAAAGCCGATACTATTCTGAGCAGACATTTCGATAAAATGATCGAGCTTATCCGCATAGGCATTTCTTGTCTGCGGCAGTCGTATATCACTGCGGTCTTTCTGCAGTCTTGCCAGCACCCGCAGTACATTTCCATCGATTGCTGAAACTGGAAGATTGAATGCGAAAGAAGCAATGGCACCTGCTGTATATGGACCGATACCCGGCAGTTTCTGCAGAAGTGCAGCATCAGCAGGAAATTCGCCATGATACTGATCCATCAGCACCTGGGCACATTTCTGCATATTTCTGACTCTTGAATAGTACCCCATGCCTTCCCACAGCTTGTTCAGTCTATCAGCCTTGCACAAGGCTAAAGATTGAATATCAGGCAGAGCAGAAAGAAAGGACTGATATCTGTCAATGACCGCAGCAACCCGAGTCTGCTGGAGCATGATCTCTGATACCCATATTCTGTATGGATCCTTTGTATGACGCCAAGGCAGATCGCGGGCATTTGCTACATACCACTCGAGCAGTGTTTCTGCCTGCTCACTGGTTAATATTTCAATGTTCATGCAGATATTTTAACAGAGTGCTATCAGCACTGTTGAGAAAATGCTCTTCTTCGTGTAAAATAAACACGCAGCGCACCTGTAATTCAATGGTAGAATGCAACCTTCCCAAGGTTGACACAGGGGTCCGATTCCCCCCAGGTGCTCCATATAGCAAAAAACCTGCCGGTATGCGGTTTTTCTTTTGTTCTGGTCAGCATTTACTGTTTTGACTGAAGAATATTGCATATGAATATTCAGAATAAGATACGGATAGTTCTTTCCGGAGCAGATATTACTGCCGAATTCTATTCATGGTCACAGCGCTATATTGTTGGTTTATCTGACGATGCAGAATTTGATACAAAGAAAGCATCACTTTCTTCATTTCTTGCAATAGGAAGTAATGGTAGTGATAAGCCTACATTAGGACAGTTTAATCAGCAATCAATGGCTCCGCATATTGATCAGTTTAAGATGTATGTTGCGGCTTTTTCAGGTGAAACAGGTCTGACGATGGACGATCTAGGATTTGCGACTGAGAATCCATCCAGTGCAGATGCAATTAAATCTTCACATGAAAATCTCAGGCTTACAGCAAGAAAGGCACAGCGTACATTTGGATCAGGATTCTTAAATGTTGGATATGCTGCAGCTTGTATGAGAGACAATTATCCATATCAGCGTAGTCAGATATATCTGACAACTCCGGTTTGGAAGCCGTTATTTGAACCGGATGCATCTCAGATGTCCGGAATTGGAGATGCTGCTATCAAACTAAATCAGGCTGTGCCTGGATACTTCAATAAAGACAACCTTGAGCAGCTGATCGGAATTGAAGGAGGAGACAGTACTGAAGAAACTGGCGGGACTGCAGATATAGTAAATGAGGATAAACCTCCGGTTGGTTTTGATGATGGAGAAGAATAATGGAGGATATTGTTCCTGCTCTTTATAAGAAGATTGAGGATGATTATTATAACAGGGTTAAAAAGGATAAAAGTATTCAGTCCTTATTGAAGAAAGCAGAATCTGGATCCGGAACACAGGATGAGATATCGCTATACGCAAGAGAATTAGGGGATTGTGCTGCTAAAGCGCTGTCAGAAGGTCTGCAAGCTAAGAATCTGCCTGGTGGGAAGATATATTGGAATATTGCGGACAGGACTATAAAGCCGTTGTTCAAACTTGTATACGACCAAGTAAATGCAATGGCTTTTATAATCCAGAAAAACGATGACAAAAAGAACGGTATCAGTATCAAACCAATCAAGGCTGACTTTCCTGCAGAACGCATAGAATCAATAGAAAACAAGATCGTATATGTGTCAATGAACGGAGATGGTGCAGATGGAACAAGATGATATGGTTAGTTCTATTTTAGGCAGAGCACTAACAAATGCTGCACAAAGTCTCTATGACGATTATGTTAAAGCGAATGCTTCATTCCGTTCTGGTGCAGGTCTGAAGGCAAAGCTGATTCGTACAATGCATGGACATGGATGTCCGTGGTGCAGAAAACTTGCTGGAACATACGACTATGACGATGCACCAGCAGACATATACAGGCGGCATGATAATTGTTCATGTACAGTTATTTATGAATGCGAAAAAGGCAGGCAGGATGTACACAGCAAGAAATGGGAAACAAAAAAGATTGATACCAATTCAAACGACAACATGGGAAAAAAGAAACCTAGAGTTCTAGAGATTGGGAATAAAACATATAGTATTAGTACTTATAAGAACGATCTGTATACTAATATATACTGTCAAACCAATTCGATAAATTCGCGGAAATTTGCGCATATTTAAATGAAAAAATCAATGTCAGCAAGGCTTATGGAGATATTAAGGAAATAGTTGTCGTGAAGAACAAGGTGCTTCATGGAATTTCTGCGTATGATCATGTAACGAATACTTTCTATATATCTGAAGAATTGATAGATAAAAAATGGTTTGGATCAATAGTTAATACAGATTATTTTGCGGCAAAAAGTATTGATGATGTAATTGAGCATGAATTGGGTGGTCACAAGGCACATTGGGATGCAATCTATAGATATCAAAAGGCAAATGATATCTTATCACTAGAACAAGCAAAGACTGATTTAGAAATAGAATTAAGATATTATGTTCTTACTCAAATGCAAAATGATAAACTGTTATGTAATGGCCGATGTCAAGAGAATGTTCCGGACATTGGTTTTT
>CALEMD010000008.1 GCA_937902945.1 uncultured Erysipelotrichaceae bacterium
GGCATTCTCCAGTTATTATATGTACCCACGGCAGTTTGGTCTTGACGAGTCCTTATAAAAAAGAAAAAGAAAAACGAATATGGGCATTAAGTGGGATACGCCATGGGGTGAAGGCAGACCTGGCTGGCATACAGAATGCGTAGTCATGATCAATGATAACTTTGGCGGCAAGATCGATATTCACGGCGGAGGAATGGATCTGAAATTCCCTCATCACGAAAACGAAGCAGCACAGAATGAAGCTGTGCATGGAAACTGTCTTGCGAACTATTGGATACACAATGCCATGGTCAATATCAATGGCGACAAGATGAGCAAGTCGCTGGGCAATGTTACGTGGGCAAGTGATGTCATCAATAAACTTGGCAGCAATCTTACCCGCTGGCTTATGAGTTCTGTGCAGTATCGCAAGGAACTGAATTTCAGTGATGAAACGATTGAAACTGCAAGAACAGAATTAGACAAAGTAATGACACCGATGAAGCAGGCATCTATCAAAGTACAGCTTACGGATCAAAAATTCAGCAGTGCTTTTGACGAAGAAAGCTACAGGAAATTTCTCGATAGCATGGATGACGATATGAATACTCCAAATGCGTATGCAGTCATCTTTGACACGGTCAAGAAACTGAATGCGGCATTGCGTCAGAGAGAAGCGGATTCCGAAGTGGTTGGAAAACTGTATAACAGTGTGGAAAAGATGCTGGATGTACTGGGGATAACAGTGGACAAAGCAGTCGTTGATGATGAAGCTAAAGAGCTGTTCAAAAAGTATAATGAAGCGCGTGCCGCAAAAGATTTTGCAGCATCCGATGAATGCCGCAGACAGCTCAGTGACAAAGGACTGATGTAATGAAACCGGAAGCATGTTCCGGCAGAACACTGGCATTCTTGGGTGATGCGGTTTGGTCGCTTTTAGTCAGAGAATATCTGATTGAGAACGGACGCGGAAAAGGCAGCACACTGCAGAAAGAAAGCATTCACTATGTGAGTGCTAGAGCACAGGCTTCATTCTATTCACAGCTGCATGAGGCTTCCTTCTTCACTGCAGATGAAGAAGAAACGTACAAAAGAGGACGCAACAGCAATGCCGGCAGTGTGCCGCATTCAACTCCCGTTGCAGTCTATAGAAGTTCAACCGGATTTGAAGCAATTCTCGGAGCATTGTATTTAGAAAAGAACGAAAAGCGGATCAGACAGATCTGGGACACAATCCGGACTGTGAAGGAGAGATAAAATGGCACAATTACTGTACGGGAAGAATGTTGTAAAACAGATTCTTTCTGACTCTAGGAAGGTAAACAAGGTTTATCTTACTTCATCTGATGCCGAGATCATTGCTATGTGCAGAAAACAGAATGTGACTGTACAGATGTGCGATCGGCAGATGCTTACGAAGATGTGCAAAACAGATCGCCATCAGGGTGTCGCCGCAGAAACAGATCCATACAGGACATATTCTGTGAACGAACTGCTGAAAGGCGTGAAGACGAAAGATCGAGGCCTGCTGATCATGCTGGATCAGCTGGAAGATCCGCATAATCTTGGAGCAGTTCTTAGAACAGCAGATGCTGTCGGAGCAGATGGAGTTATCTTCAAAAAAGATCGGGCTGTGGGATTGACGCCAACGGTTGCTAAAGTATCAGCAGGAGCAATCGATACCGTCAAGTGCGCCGAAGTAACGAACCTTGTAACAACTCTTCAGGATCTGCAGAAACAGAACTGGTGGGCAGTAGGAACAGATATGGATGCTCAGGATTATCGAAGCCTTGCATATGATCGCAACATTGTTCTGATCATTGGCAGTGAAGGCAAGGGAATCTCCAGACTGCTTAGGCAGAAATGTGATTATGTTGTATCAATTCCTATGGTTGGAAAGATTACATCCTTGAATGCATCGGTCAGTGCCGGCATTCTGATGTATGAGATTTACAGCAGCCGCTTCCCTCTCTAATGAGGAGGAGACAGTATGGAAAGCAATACGTATGAATTACTCTACATGAGCCGTATGTGTGATGATTGGGCACAGAAGGCTCTTTTTATGCAATCAAGACAGATGCAGAAAACCATGATTCAAATCATAATTTCCCGTTTCAGACCGTATAAAATCTATGAAGATGATATGCTTCAGGAATCAGATCTTGCGTTGATCTATGCGCTGGAAAATTACCGAGAAGATCAGAAATGCAGCTTTAAGACTTTTCTGTCACTGCTGACTAAGAGACGCATATGGACTGCATTGCGCCATTACAGTACCGATTCATTGGTGCAGATGCACGATACACTGACTCTTCATGCGCAGGTGTCGGAAGACGAACCGTACTACGAAACATTTGAACAGAAAGATCCGCTGAACAATCCCGAATATAGAATGCACTACAGTGATG
>CALEMD010000009.1 GCA_937902945.1 uncultured Erysipelotrichaceae bacterium
GTGAAGGATATCCGCGATACGTTTGGACATATTGATATTCTTGTGAACAATGCGGGCATCAGTATCAGAGGAGAGATTGATGAATTGTCCTATGCACAGATAGAAGCAGTATTGAATGTCAACGTAATGGGACCATTCACAATGTGCAAAGAAGTGCTTCCAATTATGGCTGAGCAGAAATTCGGGCGTATAATCAATATAGCAAGCACATCTATGTATACCGGAGGAGGCGGCGGGGCACATTACGCGGCCAGCAAATCAGCATTGATGGGCATGATGCGGAATACCGCAAAAGTCTACGGAAAATACAACGTAACAAGCAACAATCTTGCTATTTCGCTGATTGATACCGAACTGTTTCGGCAGAGATACGCAGATCCGAAAGAACGGGCTGCGGCTATTGCAGAAGTACCTGTAGGAAGAGCAGGAACACCTGAAGATGTTGGAAACGCAGTTTGTTTTCTTGCAAGTGAATTTGCTGATTATATCAATGGAGCTATCATCCAGATTGATGGCGGCCGCTTATATGCATAGGGAGGATATATGCTAGAAGAATTGAAAAAACTGATTATTGAAACAGCACAGAAAGCAGATACAATGGGGTACTGCAAAAAGAACAGCGGCAATTTCAGTATTTATGATAGAGAAAGAGATTTCATGGTGATTACGCCTTCTGGGAAAAACAGATTTGAACTGAAACCAGAAGATATACCAGTCATCGATGGCATCAGCGAAAAAGTATTGGAAGGGACTCTGAAGCCTTCTACTGAATGGCCGATTCACCTGCAGGCATATAGAACTAGAAAAGATATAACAGCTGTAGTCCATACGCATTCTCACTATGCCACAGCCTTCGCAATTCTTGGCAAGGAAATACCGCCTATCGTATTCGAAGCGCTGAATTATGGGGTAAAGACAAAAGTGGCGGCATATGGCATGCCAGGTTCAAAAGCACTGGCAGATTCCGTTATAGAACCGCTGAAAGAAGCGGATGTCGTGTTGATGAAATCGCATGGTATTCTTGTTGTAGGAAATAACCTGAATCATGTTCTGCTGAAAGCAAGCTATGTAGAAGATGTTGCAGAAATATACTCATATTGCATGACGATCGGAAACGGTCAGGAACCGCAGGCGATACCGCAGAGTGAGTTTGATGCATTCTCAGCAACTCTGAAATAATCAAATAGCAGTTTATACACAAAAAAAACGGATCCTGAGGTCCGTTTTTACTATGCATGCAATAGAATCAATGAAATTCGGCTAATACATTGCGAATCAGGAAACCCTCACGGACACCGTTCTGACTGACATGGATGGAAGTGATGTGGTACTGATCAAGAATCGCTTCCAGTATCTTAGCGCCGGGGACAATGACTTTCTGGCGCGAAGGATTCAGATGCTGAATCATTGCTGCTGTAATGACAGGATCCTGATTGATCAGACCATCTAGGATTCTGCGGAAGTCATCGGCGCTGAGATTGTCGGCAGTATGATAGAGAACTTCACTCAGCTTGGCCATAGCTCTGATTGTTCCGCCGACTCCAATCAGCTGAGTGCTGTCAGGATGATGAAGAAGCGGATACTCTGCGCTGGCCTTTTCTATTGTTTTTCTGGCTAGATCTGGATCAGAAGAAACACTGCACCTGACACAGCCGACCGGCAGACTGACTGCTTCAATAATCTTTGAATCCATATAGCGGACTAGTTCTGTGGAACCGCCGCCGATATCAGCTACAAGGGCATTGCTGAAATCCATGGAATCAAGACGGCAGCCATAGAAATCATATTCTGCTTCCTGACGGCCGCTGACGAACTGAACTTGGAAGCCTGCATTCAGGAATGCAGTACGCACTTCCGGCAGATTATCAATGCCGCGGGCAGGTTCAGTCATGAATGCCCAATAGTTGGCAATGTTTTCATCATGAAGCATTTGATGGTAGCTTACAAGGACTTCGGAAGCACGCTGAATGGCTTCTGTATCCAGATGCCCATTATGGATGGAACCTACCAATCCAACAGGAGTGGAAATATCCTTGATCTTTTTCAATACACCGTTATCATAACTGTAAACAACAAGTACAACTGTATTGGAACCAATATCAACAATACCAAAATGTTCCATGTTTCTGCCTCTCTTTCAAACATTATTATAATGGAAGAAAGGATGAAAGAGTAGTCATCTGGTAAAAAATGAATGGAAACCGGAAGGATAATGCTATAATGATACAAGAAACAGTAATGGAGGAATTTCATGTATAAAAGAGTATTGCTGAAACTGAGCGGAGAAGCACTGTCCGGCAGCGGCAACAGTTTCAATCCGGTTGTAATGAAGCGCCTAGCGCAGGAAATCAAGGAAATTCATGATAATGGAACACAGATTGCAATTGTTGTAGGCGGAGGGAATATTATCCGCGGCAAAACGGCTGAAACATTGGGAATTGATCGGGTTCAGGGCGATTATATGGGCATGCTGGCAACTGTGATCAATGCACTGGCGGTTCAGTCATCATTGGAAGAGGCAGGACTTGAAGTACGTGTGCAGACAGCTATTGAGATGCCTAAAGTTGCAGAACCTTATATCTGCCGCAGAGCAATCCGCCATCTGGAAAAAGGCAGGGTAGTAATATTCGGAGGAGGAATCGGTTCTCCATATTTCTCGACAGATACATGTGCGGCTTTGAGAGCTTCAGAAATTAAAGCAGATGTCATACTGATGGCTAAAAATGGAGTGGATGGAGTTTACTCGGCGGATCCAAAGAAAGATCCGAATGCGACCATGTTTACAAGACTGTCTTATATGGATCTATTGCAGAAGGGTCTGGCTGTCATGGACTCCACTGCAACAAGCATGTGCATGGATAACAGCATGAATCTGATTGTATTCAATATGAATGAACAGGGCAATATTGCCCGTGCCGTCAATGGCGAAAAGATCGGAACGATCATAACTAAGGAGGAATGAACTATGTCATACACCATCGTTGAAACAAGCAAAGAGAAAATGGAAAAGCAGCTGCAGCACCTGCAGGAAGAACTGAACACGATACGCACAGGCATGGCTAACTCAAATATGCTCGATCGCGTTAACGTGGATTATTATGGTTCACCGACGCCATTGAAGCAGATTGCAAGCATCAGTGTTCAGGAAGGAAGAACACTGGTTATTAAGCCTTATGATCCGTCCAGCCTGAAAGGCATCGAAAAGGCATGCAATGAAGCAGACCTTGGAATTGCACCGATAAATGACGGAACTGTTATCCGTCTTTCTGTTCCGCAGCTGACTGGGGATACCCGCAAGGAAATGACAAAAAAGGTCAGCAAAATAGCTGAAGAGGTTCGCATCGGAATTCGAAATGTACGCAGAGATGCAAATGATGCAATCAAGAAAGATGATGCACTGAATGAAGATACAGAGAAGGATGCATTGAACGAGATACAGAAGCTGACAGATACTTATATCAAAAAAGTAGATGATGAAGCTGATAAAAAGTGCAAGGAAGTATTGAAAGTTTAAGAAAATAATGAAGGGGCTTCTCAGCAGCTGAATCTGCGGCTGGGAAACCTCTTTTTAAGGGCGCAGGCGCTTATCATTCATTGCGTCTTTGATTATGCTATAATTGCAATGTTTTAAAAGAAAAGGAAACCTATGAAAGAATGTAAGCATCTTGCGATTATTATGGATGGCAACGGACGCTGGGCACAGGCGCAGGGAAAACCGAGAACTGCTGGACATATGGCTGGCGCAGACAATGTGAGAACCATTGCCATTGCGGCTTCGAAACTCGGAATATCCTATCTGACACTCTATGCGTTTTCTACAGAGAACTGGAAACGCTCAAATGATGAGGTCAGCTATCTGATGAAA
>CALEMD010000010.1 GCA_937902945.1 uncultured Erysipelotrichaceae bacterium
TGCAAAACGTGTTAAGGTCACAGGAACTGGAAAGTTAAAGAGAAGTCACAACTATATCTCTCACTTTGCGGCTAACAAGTCACACAAACAGAAGATGCATCTGCGCAAGAGTACAACTGTTGATAAGACAGACATGAAGCGCGTTAAGCAGCTTCTTCAGGGTTAATTCGGGAGGTATAACATGAGAGTAAAAGGATCTACACCAACACGCAACAGACGCAAGAAGGTACTGAAACTTGCGAAAGGTTATTTTGGAAGCAAACATCTTCTGTATCGTACAGCCAATGAACAGGTGATGCATTCTCTTAAGTATTCGTTTATCGGTCGTAAGCAGACAAAGAGAGAAATGCGCAAACTGTGGATTGCACGTATAAATGCTGCTGCAAGAATGCAGGATATGAGTTATTCTCAGCTGATGCATGGACTTAAGGTTGCTGGAATCAACATCAATCGCAAGATGCTCAGCGAAATGGCAATTCACGATGAGAAAGGCTTCAAAGATCTGACTGACGCAGCAAAAAAAGCATTGCAGGCTTAATTCTGAGCTGCTGAAATGAAAGCGCAGACACTGGACGAGATTGTCCAGCAGATTGAAACTGAACAGATACGATTGGATACTCAAGTTCTCAGCAGATATCAGCTGACACTGACAGTACGGCAGATAAGAATACTGAAATCTGTATTCAGCAGTCAGACTGGATTCATGAAGGAAATCGCTCAAGTCAATCACATCACTGCTGCAACTCTTACTTCTGATATTAAGACTCTTGTCAAAGACGGCTGGATTCTTCAGCGTAAAGATAAAGAGGATAAACGAGTGAAATATCTGTCCTGTACATTAAAAGCCCGACAGATACTTATTGAAATTCAGAAACAGAATCATTCATTTTCTGAAGAATTCATCAATGATATTGGAAGTGAAGAATTCACAAAGCTTAATCAGAATCTGCAGAAACTGCTTCTTTATTATAAAAAAAAATAATCCGGAAAGCAATTTCCGGTTATGGCGAGTTGGTGAAGCGGCTTAACACATTGCCCTCTCAAGGCAACATTCACGGGTCCGAATCCCGTACTCGTCACCAATTGATATTGCTGAAGGATTGCTGAATGCAATCCTTCTTTTTGTGTCCTGACAAAAAAGAGGCTAATGCCTCTTTTGCATGAACTATTCAGGTTTTGCTTTCTTTTTGTTGTAATTCATAATCCAATCTATTTTTCGATGAAGCCTGGAATTGAAACTGTTTTGCTTAATGAACTGTTCATATGCTTTCTGATTGAGAATGAAATCAAATTCACCTATATGTTCAATGAACGATGGTCCAAATGATTTTTTATAACAGTACAAACCGTAATATGGATCCTTGGGATCAGCAGATCCCGAGAAACCGCACATATCATATTGTTCAACACCGTGTTTTTTCATATCTTCCATTGCAAAATTATGGAGATTATCAACAGGTTTGATGAAATTGAACTGTTTGCGGTTGTATGTATAAAGGTCCCACGAAACAGAGCCGATTCTTATGAAAAGACCGCAGGCGATAGGGACTGTCTGCCCATATTCAGCAATCAGTTCACGTGCCTTTGCAAGTTCTGCATTCTTTGCATCGGCAGCTTCTCGATCTTTTGCGTATTTATTTGAATTCAGCTCTTCCTGGATGCCGGTAATCATCTGACTGAGATCAATCTGAGTAACATATAGAACAGCATTCTCTTTGAAACAATTCATAATATTCATAAAGAATTCTTTAGAATGCGGCTTAAAACCATCTTGTTCACTAAGCTGTTTTTCAAATGCCATCAATTGTTCTATATCAGCTGCTGAACCAACATGTGTAGTTACTCCTTCGGCAGCGTGTCTGTTAAGAGATGTGATTCTGCTCTTATTGAAACCTTTGCGTACGGATTCCATAGAATCAGACAGGTCAACAATCAGTGTATATCTGTTGTTCCAGGAACCATCATATGCATAGCCGTATCCTTTGTGAACAAAGCCGCTGCTGATCAGATGTTCTGTTACAGATTCATTGCTGAAGCCATCATCAGCTGCATTGCCGGCAATGTCTCTATGCAGGCGTACAACATTTGGATCCATTCTTAGAAACTCCGCTTTCTGCTCTGAAGCATACTGCTTCAAAAGATCAAATACCTCAGCAGAAAGTTCTGTATTGCTGTAGTCCATGCATGGACCATATGGAATGAATATATATTTATGAGACTTCCAATTGCTGATCAATGCCATTGCTGTAGCTTTAAGAATGTCACCATCATAAAAACCGAGCAGGTGAGGAGTACCTTTGTTTTCTTTTTTTTCAAATTCTCCCCACATTGAAGTTTTCTTATAATGTACGGTTGATGATTCAGCGACAAAAGAATCAAATAATAGGGAATCATGGATTTCTATTATCTGCATTCTCTATTTCTCCAATTGCTGTATTGAAAGCGATAAGCGGCGAAGTGTTTCTTCTTTTCCTAAAATATCGGCAATTTCAATAGCGCCTCCTGGAGTAAACTGCTTTCCGGAAACAGCAAGTCTGATAGGGAAAAGAACCTGTCCATTTTTCATTGAAAGAGAAGCCGGCAGAGCCATCATGACTTCATGAAGTTTTTCAGCATTCCAGTCTGATTCGGATACTTCCGATAGGGATTTATACGCTGCCTGCAATGATGTATGAGCGATTTCTTCAGTTGTCTTCATCTTTTTATTTACATAGAGATCGTTGGAATAAGCAGGGAAGGCATCAAAGAAATCAAGCATCTCTGGGATTTCATTTAGAGTGTTAGCACGAGGCTGCAGAATAGCCGCTATTTTTTCAATACTGAAACGATTGGAAACAGATTTCTCAATATATGGCTTAACTAAGGCAGTATAGTCATTCAAAGACATATTTCTCAGCCATACACCATTTATCCATGTGAGTTTCTCTGGATCGAATATAGCGCCAGAAGTGCCAATATGCTTAACATTAAATGCTTTTGTCAGTTCATCCAGTGTAAAAACTTCCTGCTCTGTTTCCGGTGACCATCCAAGAAGTGCAATGTAATTGAGAATTGCCTCAGGCAGATATCCTTTAGCAACTAGATCCTGAAAGGAGGCATCACCATTTCTCTTCGATAGTTTTGAATGTTCATCTTTCATGACAGGCGGGCAATGGATATATCTTGGTATATTCCAGTTGAAAGCCTGATATATCAGATTATATTTAGGTGTGGAACTTAAATACTCCATGCCTCTGACAACATCCGTAATTCCCATCAGATGATCATCTACTACGTTCGCAAAGTTATAGGTTGGATATCCATCACTCTTAAGAAGAATAGATTCATCCAATGTTGAATTATCAACCGTTATATGACCCAATACTTCATCATCAAATGAAGTGGTTCCAGTCATTGGAATATTCTGGCGTATTACATATGGAGCGCCAGATGCAATTTTTTCTTGGATTTCTTCAGGTGTCATGTACTTGCATGGATCGTCATATTTAAAAGATTCACCGCGGGCTTCCTGCAGTTCTCTCTGTGTATTGATTTTTTCTTCATCACAGAAACAGTAATGAGCACCCTTAAGCTCAATCAGTTTTTTTGCATATTCCATATACAAACCGGATTTCATCCGTTCTGATTGAACGTATGGACCTACAGGTCCGCCTACATCCGGTCCTTCGTCATGCTTAAGACCGCATTGTTTCATGGTTTCATAGATAATATCAGTAGCACCTGATACCAGTCTTCCCTGATCAGTATCCTCAATTCTAAGAATAAAAACACCTTCAGGATCATGCTTGGCAACGAGGTATGCATACAATGCAGTACGCAGGTTTCCAATATGCATATAGCCAGTTGGGCTTGGTGCAAATCTGGTACGAATTCCTGTCATTTTATCAGCTCCTTAACACTTGTTAAATTTTACTCTAAAAAAATGTATCTTACAATTGAAATTCCGGTGAGAATCTGTATAATTATGAGTGTCCATTGGGATATAGCCAAGCGGTAAGGCGACGGACTCTGAATCCGTCATGCGAAAGTTCGAATCTTTCTATCCCAGCCATTCAATCTACGGTACAGCAAAAGCTGTACCTTTTTTATTGCTTATTAAATCAGAAATAGAATGATAAAGCAAGACTTGAAATATATGAAACAAGGAATAGAATAACAGCATCAATAGGCCGTATAATATCCGAATATGGAGGATAGTCTCTACGTTCTGCCGTAAACAGAACTGCTATGGCACAAACAGAAACCTTCTTGTTTGATGCAGCGGAACTATTGAGTAATTCTGCTACGCATTTATGAGAAGGAGGGAAAATGACAGCTGTCACGGATAATTTTCTTGATAAGCAGGGAAGCAGTTATGTGATAAACAGCATAATGGCATATCGATCTGTTTTTACGTCTGCAGTTAGAAAAATAAGCATAGAAAAAATCCCTGGAAAATCTAAAATATCCAAATTCATGTTGCCAAGCGATGAAAAATGTGCGTGTTTTACTGATCTGTCCCATAACTGATTAGGGACTTTTTCTTCATGACAGAGCATCTATTATAAATAAGGCAGTAAAATATTTATTGATGATCTGAAATTAAGAATTCTGAAATGAAAATATTCAATAATTGATTTATTTGGATACCCTGATCCAACTGATAGCCAGGGGAGAAAGGAACAAATACAGATTTGCTATTGATAGAATGCATATCTGTATCCATTGAAAACTATGATAAAACTAGAACCTAAGGATTTCAAAAATCTACTGAAGGCAGCTGCAGGAGAAATACCTGCTGATCTGCTTCTGAAAAACGGCCGTATTATCAATGTGTTTACTGGTGAGATATTGCCTGGAAACATCTATATTTCACAGGGATTCATCGTCCATGTGGAATATGATCAAATTGACAGATATGATGCAGCTGATCATATAGTTGATCTTGAAGGACAGTATGTTTCACCTGGTTTCATTGATTCTCATATGCATATTGAAAGTTCAATGCTGACACCCCGTCATTTTGCCGAAGCGGTTATTCCTCATGGAACAACAAACATTGTTACTGATCCTCATGAAATCGGCAATGTTCTTGGCATAGAAGGCGTGCGCTATATGCATGAAAGTTCAGCAGATCTGCCAATGCGTCAGCTGATTGATATACCAAGCTGTGTTCCGTCTCTGCCTGGAAAAGAATTTACAGGTGCCGATTTTACTTCATCAGAGATTCTGCAGCTTGCTTCGCTTGACAGAGTTATTGGACTCGCTGAAGTAATGGACTTTCTAGCTGTTATACATGGTGACAGCCGAATGATGAAAATTCTCGATGTCGCCCGCAGCAAGAATCTCTATCTGCAGGGACATGCTCCTGCAGTCAGCGGAAGAATGCTCAGTGCATATCTTTGCGGCGGCCCATGCACCGATCATGAATCAAGCAATTCAGCAGAAGCATATGAGAAATACAGAGCTGGCATGTATATAGATATGCGTGAATCAAGTATCACAAAGAATGTAAATGAGATTTGGAAAGGTCTTAAATCCAGCAGATATTTTGATACATTATGCCTTTGCACAGATGATAGAGAGTCTGAAGATTTACTGCGTGATGGTCATATAAATGCTGTTATTCGCACTGCAGTCGAAGCAGGGATGAATCCTGTAGATGCAATTAAGTCTTCTACAATTAATACCGCAAGAGAAATACATATGGAGCATCTAGGTGCGATTGCACCAGGCTATACTGCTGATATCTGCGTGCTGCCTGATCTGAAATCCTTTGAGCCATCACAGGTATATTACGGAGGTACAAAGGTGGCTGAACATGGGGTCTTATCTGTTGATATTCCACATAAAGAATATCCATTGGAAAAATTAAACACTATGAATTTCAAAGAGCTTAAGGAGAATGACTTTGTCCTTAACGCACCTATTGAAAAAGGGAATATTAAAGTCAATATTATCAGTATGAATGATCATAGTTCTGCGGTTTCGCAATTGAAAACAATAGAATTGCCTGTAGAAAACGGGCACATTGTGCTGAATAATCCAGAATTGAAATTTATAGCAGTAGTCAATCGTTTCGGAATGGATCACATTGCAATTGCTGTTGTAGAAAATTCAGGATTGATGAAAGGCTGTATAGCATCTACTGTATCCCATGATTCGCACAATCTTACAATTGTTTATGATACACCAGAAGATGCCTTGAAAGCAGCATCAGCACTGAAAGAATGCAAAGGAGGTCTGGCGGCGGTTGAAAAGGGTAAAATCCTATCTGTACTGCCTCTGCCAATTGCTGGGCTTCTTTCAGATAAAGATGCAGAAACAACTGCGTCTTATGCTGAAAACATGAAAGAAGCAGATCGAAGACTTGGGATGACAGATATTCCTAATCCATTGCTGAGAACTGCAGTATTTGCACTGCCAGTTATACCATTTGTAAAAATGACAGATATGGGAATGATTGATGTACTTACAAAGAAGTATATTCCAATATATCCGCGATAAATATCTAAGATCAGCTGTGCACACCGCAGCTGATTTTTTATGACTGCTGTTCAAAGAAGCTCAAGCCGTCAGGCATAGTCAGTGCAATTTCTAATATTCATTCGAAAGAAATACCGATCTGTCATATAATGCAACTATGAAAATCGAACAGAAAACTATGTTTATTGCCAGCAGCAACGCTGACAAAATACGTGAATTTAAAGAAATACTATTTGCGCATGGATATACAGTAAAATCATTGCTGGATTATCCAGAATATCTTCAGCCTGAAGAAAACGGAAGCACATTTGAAGAAAATGCTGTTATAAAGGCCCAGCATTTTTCCAGGTCTTTCAATTGTGAATGTATTGCGGATGATTCAGGACTGGAAATCGAAGCTTTGAACAATGAACCTGGCATATATTCAGCAAGATATCTTGGCAGAAATACACCTTATGAAGAAAAGAATCAAATCATTCTAAACAGAATGAAAAATCACAATAACAGAAGATGCTGTTATGTATGTGCCATTGCACTATGCAATCCTGAAAAGGAAGCTAAAGTATTTACTGGTATATGTGATGGTCTTATAGCAGAGAATGCTGCTGGAAGCAACGGTTTTGGCTACGATCCGATATTCTATTATCCGCCATTAAGAAAAACTATGGCACAGATGTCAGAAGAAGAGAAAAATAAGATTTCTCATAGAGCACTGGCAATCCAGAAAATGAAGGAGTCCTTTTAATGAAGAGTTATAGAATACTCAGTACAATAGGAATGTTTATGATGATTCTTGCTGTATTGATCAGCATCATTGATTTCATGTGCTTCAGCCGCTGGTTTTATGTGTATGAGTATTCAAAAAGCAATACTGCTGAAACGATTGGTATGAGTGAAGATGATCTTTATGATACTACCGCAGTTCTGCTTGATTATTTGCAGGATAAAAGAGACGATCTTTCTGTTCAGAAAGAAATCAGCGGCAATGTTCGTGAAGTTTTCGACAGTCGAGAAAAAATGCATATGGAAGATGTTAAAAGCTTATACCAGAACGCATTGACTGTTCGCAATATATGTTTCTTCGGTTCAATAGCAGTATTGACTGCTGTGTTTTTCATGAATCGCGGCAAATCATTTAAACTATTCAAACGAGGCTATAGAAATGCATCAATTCTAATGGGAGCTCTGCTTGGGTTTATTGCTATTTGGGCACTGTCTGATTTTGATCAATTCTGGATTCAGTTTCACTATCTGTTTTTCGATAACGATTTGTTTTTTCTTGATCCAAATACCGAAATACTGATCAATATGGTACCCGACACCTTCTTCTTTGATCTTGTTTTCTGTATAATTCTGATATTTGTTTTTATTCTGCTTCTTATTGCATTATTTTTCCTCCGTTATGTAAGGAGGCGTGTTGATGCTTAATATTGTTCTATACGAGCCCGAAATACCAGCAAATACTGGCAATATAATGCGTACGTGCAGAGCATTCAACTGCCGGCTGCATATCATAGAACCTCTTGGCTTTTATATGGATGACAGCCATCTGCGCAGAGCTGGAATGGATTATAGAGAAAATGTTGACTTTACTCTATATCACGATTGGAAAGCATTCAGAGAAAAGAATCAAGGCTCGTTTTATTATGTAACAAGATATGGGAAGAACAGTCCATCAGATTACCAATATGAAATAGACAAAGAAGTTTATTTAGTATTTGGGAAAGAAAGTACCGGAATTCCAAAGAAAATACTGAAAAGCAATCTGGATCGATGCATCAGAATACCGATGATTGCAGAAGCAAGATCGCTGAATCTTTCAAATTGTGCTGCTATATGCGCTTATACGGTACTTTCACAATGGGGATTTCCTGATCTATCACGTACAGAATATCTGAAAGGAAAAGACTTTCTTGAATTTTATCATGATGGACAGTAATTCTTTTCTTCCATATAATATTAAAGAAAGAAGCGGAACAAAAAATGATTGAATCAATTGGTGATTTTCTTTCAATTTGTACTTCTGCAGTATTCAGTGTCATTGGATTCTGGATGCTTTTTCGTGTTTCTGCTAAGCATCATGAACAGAATATGAAGAAAATGGAAGCTAAGTACTATCGCTACTATCAGGATGCTGATGAAGATGAGAGCGATGATAGAAATCAGACATATTTTGAGTAAATAGCATTTGGGGAGTTTGAATATTCTATGAACAGGATTGTTTGCATGCGGAATGGGAAAAACAAAAATCAGACAGAATGTGTTTTTTCTGACGGCAGAATCATTCAATTTAACCAATCTGCCGAGCATATGCTTGATAGCTGGTGCATGCAGAATGGCAGCAATATGAATGGAAGAATAATCAGTTTTCGTCATATTACCGGCTGTCGGCAGAAACCAGGTGTGCTGATCAGTGAAAGAACGCAGATCATATACTTTCCAACATTGAGTTCAAAGAATCCTGCATGCACTTGGATTTGCTTTAATGAGGTATTTCGTTTTCATTCGATGAAAGCAGATCAGACGATTATTCAGTTTGCCAGCGGCATAA
>CALEMD010000011.1 GCA_937902945.1 uncultured Erysipelotrichaceae bacterium
GGATTGAAGACGGAAACGAGGATGCAAAAAAAGGCCTGAAGCAGTATGCGCATCAGGTCGGTGCATTGATCATGCAGATTCAGTCTATCGTTGATCCAGAGTGCTTCGCAATAGCCGGTGGCATCAGCGCAAGACCCGAACTGATTCTTGCCATCCAGGAAGAGACCGCCAAGATTCGTGATTCTATTCCTTTTGATCAGCTTCCGCATCCAAATATCAAAGACGCATTGCTCGGCAATGATGCAAACCTGTACGGTGCGGTGTCTCATCTGATATCCAGCTTGACAGAGTAAAAACATTAGCACAGAAAGAAATCAGTCTTTTCCCTTATACTGCGCAGAAGGAAACTTAAGCCAATGTTTCCTTTTTATTTTACAAAAAATGTTCTCTGAGATATCTGCTTACACCATTCTGATTATTTGAACCGCACAATGCATCAGCAGCTTCATATACATCTTTTTCAGCATTCTGCACTGCCACACCAAAGCCAGCCGTTTTAAGCATGCATACATCATTGTGATTATCACCGAATGCCATGATCT
Organism: uncultured Erysipelotrichaceae bacterium; assembly: GCA_937902945.1. Taxonomy (GTDB): domain Bacteria; phylum Bacillota_I; class Bacilli_A; order Erysipelotrichales; family Erysipelotrichaceae; genus Bulleidia. The sequence goes on from CALEMD010000011.1 coordinate 543, forward strand.
GTGATAAAGGAATCTCCATTATTTTAGACAGCTGCTCTAATGCAATTCCCTTTGTTGCATACATTGAAGTGATTGTATACAGATCACCTTCAGATCTATTGAAATTCACATCAGGATATGCATCGCGGAAATGTGTTTCAATCATTTGCATATTCAAAACATCAGTCGAATCAATTGTGATTTTGAATGAGGATATATTTTTGCATCCTTCAGCAGGATCATAAGCAGCAATCTGCATTTTCCCTTTCAATCGTTCGGTAAAAACCGACAGATGTCCAGTGGAAAGATATGAGAATACAATCTGATCTGTGTACACTAAAAACGGCATCTTCACAGCATACAGATATTTTGCGATCTCTTCGGTTCTGCTATTGGGAAGCACATTATTGATCAGCCGTTCATTTCCTTGATAAAGATTCCCGCCATTATCCGTTATATAAGGAAGTTGGATATCTAGATCATTCAGAATACTATGCATCAGGAAATGATTTCTGCCCGATGCAAGAGTCAATGCAATTCCTTTCTTTTCAAGTTCCTTTTTCACAGCAAAAAGATCTGAATCGATCTTTTTGTCATCATTCAGAATCGTACCATCACAGTCGCATACAACCAGATGTATATTTTGAAGATTCGGCAGAGCAATCACTCTCCTTGCACTCTATTAACTCAAATGCTATTCAGCTTCATCTGTAAAAACCGGATCCAGATTTGATCGCAGGAACAATGCTGCATCTTTGCATGTATTCTGCCAGTCCGCCTGACCGGTATACCAGAATTCTCCCGTAAACATTCTTACCCCAAGTTCTTTCAGTTTTTCAGCGTCTTCTTTGAACGCTGTATGACCTGTTCCAAATGGTATCTCACGATATTTCCCAGGAACTGTTTCCTTGAGATGTGCAGCCGCTATGTGACCTCTGCCTGTTTCCAGATCATCTATCACACTTTTGCCATACAGCAGAGAAGCATTCGTTAGATTACCTAAATCAGGGTAGATCTGAAGATACGGACTGTTTACTGCCGCAACATATTTCATAGCTTTTTCAACTGTATCCATAAAAGGTGTTTCCATGGTTTCAAATCCCATGAGAATACCTTTTCTTGCGGCCATCTCACTTGCTTTCTTCAGATTCTCAAGAAATCTTTCTGCTGTATCATTATTGCTTGAAGTATAGTAAACATCATATCCAGCCAGCTGGATAATGCGGATTCCAATGTCTGATGCAAAATCAATAGCTTTGGACATTATCTCAAGACTTCTATTCTCAATGTCTTTATCCAGAGATCCTAAAGGATACTTGCGATGTCCGCTGAGACACATGGTCCATATTGGTGTCCCAGTCTCTTCGATATCACGGCGCAGCTGATTCTTCTGCTGCACAGTCCAATCAAGTCTGCCTAACTTATCATCCGTTTCATCAATGCTGATCTCAAGCCAATCAAATCCTGCTTCTTTGCAGAATAGAAGTTTTTCTCTCCATTCAAGATCATTAAGCATAGATTTTTCATACATGCCCAATAGATAAGGCTTATTTTTGGCCATAGTATGCATCCGGTCCGTGTTTTCTTGAATAGTGTTTATCCTGCAGCACTTGCGGCGCAGGTGCAGCTTTAGGATTGATTGTTTCAGTTCGAGCAGCCATTTTCGCAACTTCTTCTAGAACGACTGCATTGTGCACTGCATCCAGTGCATTCTTCCCCCAAGCAAACGGCCCGTGGTTTTTGCACAGTACACATGGCACAGCAAAGATGTTTTCGGTTCCTTTAAAGTATTCCGCAATCAGCAGACCCGTATTCTTTTCATAGCCAGAATCAATTTCTTCTTTACTCAGGTTTCTAACACAAGGTACTTCTCCATAAATATAGTCCGCATGCGTAGTTCCGTAACAAGGTATACTGCGTCCTGCCTGAGCCCAGCTTGTTGCCCAGCTTGAATGTGTATGAACAATACCTCCAATCTCAGGAAATGCTTTATAGAGTACTGCATGGCTCGGTGTATCACTGGATGGATTCATGTTTCCTTCTATCTTATTGCCCTCAAGATCAATAACACACATATCCTCAGGCTTTAAAAGATCATAATCCACACCGCTTGGCTTGATGACAAACAGTTTTGTATCAGGATCATATGCGGATACATTTCCCCAAGTAAAAGTAACAAGTCCATATTCAGGAAGCAGCTTGTTTGCTTTGCATACTTCTTCTTTCAGTTGTTCTAACATAGTGCCTCCTACTTTGTAATTTTATAAACTGCTGCCTCGTTCATAGTGTGATTTGCAGATAGAATCAGATCACAGTCAGGCATATTCACAACATCAACATTGGCAGGACCTGCTCCCTTTTCAACAATCGTCACTTCATATTTGTGATCCAAATATTGAATGATGAACAATTCTGCATCTACCCTTCTGACACCGCCGATGAAACTATTGATGCCAGCAATCTTTCTGCCAACAAGGGTGTGTGCAAAATCGATTGGAGTTGGATATGTAAATACAGAAACCCAAGTGCCATTCTCATTTTCATGATAGATATGCATAGCATTGCCATGGAACGGTTCGATGGTCATCATTTCATCTTTGCCGTCATTATCAATATCTATAAAAGCGATCTCGCCAATTGGTTTATCAATAATCTTTGTTGCAGTCCACTCGTCATGACCATCTAATGGCGGTTCAACTCTTAATACGCCTTGATCACTGGAGAAATAGCCACACACTCTTCCTTTATAAAGAGAACGGGAATATCCATGGTTTCTATAACAGCCATCCACAATCTGCTTCAGCTGTACTCCTTGTGAAAGATCCTCAGGCAGTATTCCTACATAGATTTGCCCAGGCTGACTCCAGTCTTCTTTATTCTGTTTATCTCGCGCTATTGTTGCGCAGATAATATAGTCAATTCCGTTTATATGATAAATATCAAATCGGTGCAGAAAAGGAAGACTGAAAAGATCCTGAATCTGCCAGCCATCGCTGGTTTTCCTGCCCCATACGATCTTTGCGAGTGACGGTGAGACTTTCAGATAGAATTCATTAACAGCCAAGAACTCTCCCTTGCGGTCTTCAAACGGAATGATGGACATGCATCCGCCGCGATCATTCCAAACTGTTTCCTTTTTTTCAAAATTTTCTCCACTATAGGAATAGCATTCGCTTGTCGGATTTTCACTTGCAAACAATGCATAGAACTGTCCGTCAATCTCAATATGACTCGCACAGTAGCAGCGGACAATATCATCCAAATGTATTTTTTCGATTTTCATTTTGGCCTCCTTTGAAACAGGCTGCCGGAATCACCCGACAGCCTGAACAGTTGCTATTTTGCCAGCCCTGAAGCAATCAGGAGATCTTTGGCCTCTTTATCTGACAGCACATTTTTCATGCCGCAGATATGTACTCCCTTATCAGCCGCTGACTTAAACATATTTGTAAAATTCAACGGGCAGAATACCGCATCGTACCGTGATGCAGCACTGACTCCCTCTGAAAGTGAGCAATGATGAATTTCCGTTACGTTAACACCTAAATCCTTGCATGCTTTCTCAACCCTCATTTTCATCATTAATGAAGTTCCTGCACCATTTGCACATGCTACCAGTATTCTTGCCATTGTAATTTCTCCCTTTCTTACTTAGATGCCTTTTCAGCCATCTTAGCTTTATATGCTTCGTAATCCTCAGTGCACAGGAAGTATGTATCCTTGTGCTTGCGATACTGAAGCTGAGGTATTGCGAACAATCCAACAACGATAACAACAATTCCTGCATAGCTTAGATACTTCATCAGTACTGTGAAGATAGGCCATACAACTGCCCAGTCCCACATACCAAGATATCCGCCGTATGCAGCCAATCCAACCCATGTAGCAATGATTGCAGATCCAAATACCTGAATGAGTCCTGACAGGAACGGGAACAGCATAGCTGCTTTGACACCGCCCTTGTTATTTGCAAATACTGCAATTGTGGCATTGTCGAAGAATACAGGGACGAATCCTGCGATAACAATTGTCGGTGATTTCAGAAGAAGCAGTGCACCGATAGCAAGGAACTGTCCAAGAGCTCCAAACAGGAAGCCGATTGTTACAGCATTTGGCGAACCAAATCCATATGTAGCAGCACAGTCGATGCCTGGCACAGCACCTGGCAGGAAACTGTTTGAGATACCCTGGAAGGATTCTGTCAGTTCAGTAACGAATGTTCTGACACCAAGCTGCAGAATTGCAAGATAAACCGCGAAGTTCAAGCAGGTGTTGATAATATACATAGTGAAGTCTTTGCTCTCAGCCATAAAGCCAGCCGCAACTAGATAATCTTTGCCTAGAATTACAAGTATAGTTCCAAAGAAGATTGTCATTAAGATAGCAGTAGATACCATGTTCTCATTGAATATAGACATGAAACCTGGAAGTTTGATATCTTCAAGACGTTTTGAATTCTCTTTATGTCCAAACATTTTTTCTGACAGCCATGAAGAGAAAGCAATTCCGAACATCTGCTGATGGGCTACGCAGAAGCCGCCGCCATCTGTCAGTTCCTGTGTAAGTTCTACAGTAAGGTTAGAACCGACAGCCCAATACAGACCAAGAATTAAGCCCATGATCAGAAGAATCTGTGTATCCCCAAGCTGCGGGAAGCAGAACAGGATCAGCCAGAACGCTGTTGAAGCCTGCTGCATCTGAACATGTCCTGTTGTAAACACTGCACGCATCTTTGTGTATTTATTCAATTTGACTAGGATCAAGTTGAATATAAACGCAATCAGAAGAAGAAGCATAACTTGAGAGAATGTTCTCCCAAACGTTTCCTCAATGCCAGCAGTTACTGCATTCTGTCCGAAATACGGATCAATAACCATGGCATTAAGATTAAAGCGATCCTTCAGTCCAACAAGAATAGGACGGAAATTGCTGACAAGTCCGCCAGAACCAACTGACAGAATCAAGTAGCCAACAGTTGCTTTAATAAATCCTGCGAATGCTTCATAGAATGGCTTCTTTAATAGCAGATAGCCAATAAATACGATTAGACCTATAAAATAAGCCGGCTGTGTAAGAATGTTAGTCGCAAACCACGACCAGATGCTCAGTAGTATATCCATTTTTCATACCCCTTTCGAATAATGCGTTACTCGTACTTCTGTGCTAAGGCCAGTAGATCGTCATCGTTCTGAACCTTTAACAATTCTTGGACCAGTTCATCATTCATCAGCATTTCGCTTAATGCCATCATGTTGTTCAGATGTTCTTCATGACTCGCTGCAGCAAGCATGAAGAATAATCGTGCATCCTTTTCATGATCATTCGGATCAAAGACAACAGGCTCTTCAACTTTCATAAAACCGATTGTAGTTTTAAAGACGCCTGTTGCACCTTCTGTCGAATGAGGCATAGCAATATCCGGTGCAATGACAATGTATGGTCCATATTTTTCAACACAGGCAATGACTGCTGCAACATAACGCTCATCTATATATCCCTCTTTAATGAGCGGCTGCCCTGATGCTTTAACAGCGTCCTGCCATGTTTTGAACCCTTGATGGAAGCATGTTACTTTCTGCTCAACAAATTGATTTAAGAGCATGCCGTTTCTCCTTATAAGATACTTCTGAATGGAACATTCGGTTCTTCAGTAAAGCAATCTTCAAAACCTCTTCTGTAATGGAACTGACGCTTATCACTATCATTTGGATAAATGAACTTTCCGCCAACATCCCAGATAAACGGTTTGAATTTGTACTGCATTACATACTTTCTGTAATCATAGAGCATCAGAATTTCCTGTGGGTCTGCTTTGAAGTTTGTCCACACATCATAATGGAATGGAATAACAACTTTGCACTGCAGGGCTTCTGCCATACGCAGAATGTCAATGGAAGTCATCTTGTCCTGATTGCCAATTGGATTTTCTCCATAAGATCCAAGTGCCACATCAATGTCATAGTCTTTTCCATGCTTAGCATAATAGACGGAATAGTGGGAATCGCCGCTATGATAGATAGAACCAGCAGGTGTCTTGATCAGATAATTGACTGCCTTTTCATCCATGTCTGTAGGGCAGACTCCGCGTACATCTTCATCATTTGTTACAAGACACGTTCTGTCGAACGAATCGAGAACGATGATCTCTGTATCTTTGATCTTGATATGATCACCTGGTTTGACAACTACGCAGCGATTTTCAGGAACACCGTAGCTCAGCCATTTCTCTACACTCTTTTTAGGACCGATGAATGGAACATCATCCTTGCAGTTCTTCATAACTGCAGCAGCGTAATATGGATCAATATGATCGTTGTGGTAATGCGTTGACAGAACTGCATCAACTGTCGTTACTGCAAACGGATCATAAACAATCGGTGCTGCTCTGAGATTTGGCTGTGTCATGATTCCGCCAGTCATATTTTTCATCTGGTGAAACGGAGCCATTTCCTTATTCTTCTGTGTTCTCTTGCCGTTTCCAAACCATAAATCGATTGAAATGTTTGTATTGTTTTCTGTTTTAATCCAGAGGCCTGTGCAGCCGATCCACCACATAGCGAATGTTCCCGACTTTACTACTTCACTATCTATTTCTTCATTGAGCCATGTTCCCCATTCAGGGAATGCGCCTAGAATCCATGAGTCTCTTGTTATATCTTTGATGTTTGGCATGTGAATTTTCTCCTTATCTTTGTTGCAATCTTAGAATAGGCATAATTTTAAAGTTCAGCAACCCCGTTTTATGAATCATTGATCATTTATATGATCTGTTAGCGTTTTCTTAAATGCATATAACTTCCTATTCGTTATTCTGGTTGACTTTACGATTGTTCGTTCATATAATGCACAGTAGAAGAGGACTCAATATGAAAAAAACAGGTAGTTTCAATCTGTCAGCCGCAGCCACAAAGATACTTCACGCTATCATCTATCTCATTTTTCTAGTTTATTCAATCTATCTGATTGCCGGTGCCGATAATACAGGCACTCGAATCACCTACATTGTTATCACTGTTGTTATGCTGTCGGTTGTCTTGTTCTATGAATACCTGCAATACCATTACGAACAGGCAATCGCAGCCTTGAACTATGAATGTGATCCAGAAAAAAGCAAAGCTCTGTTTGATTCTATGCAAAAAAAAGACATAGTGCATGCGTATCGAAATCAGCGGGTTATTTATGATGTTCTCTATAACCTTTCTAAATATCAACCCGATGAAGTTATCAGAATCATTGAATCCAACGACAAAATCTTCCGCGGTGAAATCGATCAGCTGCTCATACGGAATGCTTCTCTGTTTCTAGCTCATATTGAAGCAAATAATAAAACTGCCGCAAAGAAAGCATACCCCGAAGTCCTGAAATTGAAAGGCACAAAAATCAAAGGCAAGAAGCTTTCCGCTTTATATAGCTGGGAAGAACTCGAAGCATTGAATTACTATATTTCCAATGATTTCAAAAAAGCGATAAAGAGTTATGAAGCAGTCAAAACAAACTACATGAACAATCGAGAATTAACACAATACTATTATTACTATGCCCTTTCATTGGCTGGTGCCGGCAGAAACGACGAAGCCCGCAAGACAATGACGAAGGTTATAAAAATTTCAAACAAGCTGCCGGTTGCTATTAAAGCTCAGGAGTTCCTTTCATGAAAGTCAATTATTCTATAGTTCAGAAGCGACGCGATGATATCATGGTCATGATTCAGAAACTCGGCAATGTTTCTATGGAACAGCTGAAGAATGAATTCAATGTGTCTGATATTACCCTGCGCAGAGATCTGCAGTATTGGGAAGATCGCGGGGCTATTCTCAGACATCATGGCGGAGCTAAATTGGTTCAGCAGATGGTTAACCACAATAACACCAACTTTACAAATGACCGCTATAAGCAGGCAATAGCTAAGTATGCAGCATCATTTATTGATGAAGGAGATACAATCTTCATCAATACAAGTTCAACCGCCCTATTGGTTATAAGTTACATCTGCGGCAAGCACTGCACTGTTATCACAAACAATGCCAAAGCACTTCTTGTAAAGCACGATCCCATGGTTTCTATTGTTTTAACAGGAGGTGAACTGCGTTTTCCAAAAGAAGCCATGGTAGGAGATTTTGCACTGAACAATCTAAACCGCGTTCTTGCTAACAAATGCTTCTTAGGGTGCAGCGGAATCAGTGCTGATGACGGTATAACAACAGCTATATTATCGGAAACTGCTGTGAATGAAACTATGCTGAAAAGAACTACCGGATTGAAGTTTGTTCTATGTGATTATACAAAAGTTGGAGTAAAGCATAGTTTCCTCTCTGGAGACATCGACTTGATCAATTATCTAATAACAGATATCAACGCCGATGAAGCAGCTATCGAAGAGATAAAAGAGCATGATGTAAAAGTTGTAAAACTTAAGCCGCTTGTTCTGACAGCCTATAATAATTGATTATTGACGCTATGCTTCGACCTGAAAACGTTTGATCTTTGCAAATAATGTGCGGTTCATCAATTTTGCGTTGCGTATATCAATATCTTCCTGAAGTCGCAGAAAATAATAATCAGACACTCCAAAAAACCGTCCCAATCTAATCGATGTGTCGGCAGATATGTTCCTTCTGTCATGGAGAATATCCTGAATACGAGACGTCGGAACATGGATTTCATTTGCCAGTCTGTATGCGGATATACCAAACGGTTTCATAAACTCTTCCGATAATATCTCACTGATTCTTGGCGTTTGTATTTTATTTGACATATTGCACACCTCCTTAATGGTAATCAACAATCGTTACATCATAATAATCATTGTTCACAATGCGAAAGCAGATTCGATACTGTTTGTTCACTCTAATACTATACTGATTCTTCCGATCTCCTTTAAGCTTTTCTAAATGATTTGATGGTGGAATTCTCAGATCATCCATAGACAATGCATTGTCGAGCATAATCAGTTTTCTCAATGCTATCTTTTGCATATCACGTGAGAAAGCCTTGGAAATCACTTGGTTAAATATCTTCTCTGTTTCATGATCCCCAAACGTCTTTATCACAGAATCATTATATCTGTATCGCGTGTATATGTAAAGCGGGTATACATGAATCGCATATCTGTATGCAGAAAACACGGTTGCCGCAATCATTGCCAATTAATTTATTATCTCGAAATATTCTTTGCTATTTCGTATATTCTATCTCTGCATTTCTCGAAAAACAGTTTATATGCTGCACAGTAATAATTCAGATATGTATCTGTTTCTATTTGGTAATCCCTCATTCTCTGACAGCCGCCTCGGCATAGATTTCTATATCTGCAGGATCGGCATTGTTCAGATATTTTTGCCGAGCGCTGAATAAAGCCCAACTCATCTCTTTTACTGTCCATTGCTTTATAGCTATCTGTATTAAAGTTTCCAAGTTTCATTGATTCAAGCATGTAAAAGTCACACGGATAGCAGCTGCCATCTGCTTCAGCAACATACTGTATGCTGCATAGGCCTCTTTGATCACATGCTTCCGGCTGCATGCCCAGTGCTATGCCGATATAGTTTTCAAACTGACGGATAAACGGCTGCTCTTTCTTCTGCAGATCTTCATACCATAAATCAAACAGCTGAATTAGAAAGTGTCCATACATCTCTGGGGTCAGTGACCACGGATAGCCACCATGCTCACCCGTAATAGAATCAAGACATGGAATATACTGCTGATATTTCCAGCCCTGAGATTTGTAAAAATGGTATATATCCTGAATGTTCTCTGCGACTGAAGATGTCACAACTGTCAGAATATTATAATCAACCTCATACTGATCCATGAGTTTCGATGCCTTGATAACATTTTCAAATGAAGGAGTCCCATTCTGCATATGACGCAATGAATCATGTATTGCCTGTGTGCCATCCACTGACAGTCCAATCAAAAAATGATTGTCATGAAAGAATCGGCACCAGTCTTCATCAATGAGAATGCCATTGGTCTGAAATGCATTAGTTATCTGCACATGCTTGTGATTGTATTTCTTTTCAAGTGCCACGGCGTGCTTATAGAATTCCAATCCTCTCAGTGTAGGTTCTCCGCCCTGAAAAGCAATTGCTACAGGACTGTCTGCATTCAGCACTGTTTTCTTCATGATTGCCTGAAGTGTTTCCAAAGACATATAGCCAAATGTTTTCTGCTCTCTATGATTCATTTCATCACAGTAAAAGCAGTAGCCACACTGCATATTGCACAATCCAGATGAAGGTTTCATCAATACACTTTTCATTCAGCTTTTCCTTTTGGCGTGTATAGCTTGATAAACCATTCAACCAGTTTTCCAGATACCAAGAGACAGATCACTGTTCCAACTCCAAACGACCCTTTCAGAAGCCAGCCGAGCAGAATGCTGGATAAGTCTGTAACCCACCTGACTATGTGATATGTCGTATGTGCAGTATCTGCAATGGTCAGCACAAATGCATCATATGGTGACTTTCCGCAATCCAGCACAATCATCCAAGCGATTGCTGCTGAAGACCCAATCAGTCCTATTGCAAATATCAGATAGGACGGAATCATTGCAATACTGCTATAAAGAACAGTTATTGTCTGAATGCCCAAAGAGACTGTCGGAATAGAAACAAATGTAATGATTCCAATGTGCTTTCTGCTGATCAATAAAGCAATTGTCACCAAGACAATATTGAGGAAAAAATTCATCATTGAAAATCCAATTCCAGTAAGTGAAGAAAGACCGCTTATCAAAACGGAAAGCGGATCGACACCTACTCCTGAGCTGACGCACAGACCAATGCTGGCACCAAAAAGGTAAGCCGCAATTGCTGCGAGTATATTCTTAATCAGTTTTCCATCCGCTGTTTTCATTGCTGTCTCTTTCCTATATCAGTAACAGTATATACTGTGCATCTGCTAAAGCATAACAAAAATGGCTTTTCAGCCATTTCCTTTTGCTTATTCAGCGACAATCTGTCCGTCTTCTACAGGTCCCGGTTTTGCAAATTTCCACTCTTTGTTCTTATCGGGTGTTTCTGTAATAATCATCATCGTTTCCGTATTGTATCCGGCATTTCTAATCACATCCCAGTCAACCTGTACAACCGGCTGTCCTGCCTTTACTGCATCTCCCTGTTTCATCAGCACCTTAAATCCTTTGCCTTTCAGGTTTACAGTATCAATGCCGATATGTATCAGAAGCCCTGTACCATCTTTCATTCTAACTGCAAATGCATGTCCTGTAGGAAACATGACTTCAATGGTTCCATTTGCAGGTGACTTCACTGTTTTATCTTTAAGACGATATGCAACAGT
>CALEMD010000012.1 GCA_937902945.1 uncultured Erysipelotrichaceae bacterium
AGCCTGTGCTGCAGCCAACCTTGCAATTGGCACACAATAAGGTGAGCAAGACACATAAGTCAATCCGGCACGGTGGAAGAAATTAATACTAGCTGGATCTCCTCCGTGTTCGCCGCAAACGCCTAATTTGATATTTGGGCGAGTCTGGCGGCCCAATTTAGCTGCCATCTCGATTAACTTTCCAACACCATTCTGATCTACATGTGCAAATGGGTCTGAGTCATAGATGTGCTTGTCATAGTAATCATTCAAGAATGCACCAGCATCATCACGTGAGAAACCAAATGTCATCTGCGTTAAGTCATTTGTACCAAAACTGAAGAACTCTGCATGCTCTGCTATTTCATCTGCAAGCAGTGCAGCACGAGGAATCTCAATCATTGTGCCTACTTCATACTTCATCTTTACATGCTTTTCAGCAAGAACAGCATCAGCAGTTGCAACCACAATGTTCTTAACATACTCAAGTTCCTTAGGTTCACCTACAAGCGGTATCATAATTTCAGGAACCAGATGCCACTTTGGATGTTTGCGATTGACATTGATAGCTGCTTCAATAATTGCTCTTGTCTGCATCTCGCCGATTTCAGGATATGTAACATCCAGTCTGCATCCTCTATGTCCCATCATAGGATTGAATTCATGAAGGGAGTTGCACTTTTCCTTCAATTCCTCAATGCCCATTCCCATTTCAGAAGCAAGTTCAACAATCTGTGCTTCTTCCTTAGGTACAAATTCATGCAGAGGTGGATCGAGCAGACGGATTGTTACTGACTGTCCCTTCATCTCTTCATAGATTCCTTCAAAATCACTGCGCTGCATTGGAAGCAGATCATTCAGATACTTTCTGCGTTCTTCTACAGTTCTAGAAACAATCATCTTGCGGATAGCAGCAATTCTCTGGTCATCATTGAAGAACATATGTTCTGTACGTACCAGACCTACACCTTCAGCACCGAATTCATAAGCACGTTTTGTATCAGTCGGTGTATCAGCATTGGTTCTGACTTTCAGTACACGGCGCTCATCAGCCCAGCTCATAAACTTCTTAAAGTTTCCGGAGATTGATGCTGGAACTGTTGCAATTTCTCCCTTATATACTTTTCCTGAAGTACCATCAAGAGAAATCATGTCACCATCTTTGAATGTCTCTCCATTTACAGTGAAAGTCTTATTAGCTTCATCAACGGAAACTTCTCCGCATCCTGATACACAGCATCTGCCCATTCCGCGAGCAACAACTGCTGCGTGTGAAGTCATACCTCCGCGTACAGTCATAATTCCCTGAGATACATGCATTCCTTCAATATCTTCAGGTGATGTTTCAAGACGGACAAGAACAACTTTCTGTCCTGCTTCGGCTTTCTCTTTTGCCTCTTCAGCATCAAATACAACATGACCGCATGCGGCACCAGGTGATGCTGGAAGTCCAGTCGTCAGCACATCTGCTGCTTTAGCCTTCAATGATGCTGGATCAAACGTAGGATGAAGAAGATCATCAAGCTGTCTTGGTTCTACCATCATCAGGGCTTGATCTTTTGTTACAAGACCTTCCTTGACCATGTCAACAGCAACCTTCAATGCAGCAGCTGCTGCATTGAAGGTTGCTGTTGACA
>CALEMD010000013.1 GCA_937902945.1 uncultured Erysipelotrichaceae bacterium
GCTGGTAATACCCCACAGCAGATGATCCTCGCTGCTAGGCTTCTCCGCCTCCGCTTTTAAACCCTTGTATGTCAGATTATATGTAATATCTCTCTGAATATAATCTCCTAAATCACCTGCATTGCCAGCCGCCAGAAGGAAAGTATACACACGGGTTTCTCCTGCTGGCACACTGATATTCTGCCAGCTGAATGCCGCCCCGCTGTCCGTCCCTGTAAGTGTCGCATGTCCCGTCAGATCATTATATGCATTACTGGATGCATCACTATAATAGCCCCACCATTTAGTTGTTTTAACCGGCGATTCTGAATTTGACGCAGGATCCCAATTATTCTTTACTTTTGATCCTTCGTTAAGCAAGAGGAACACTTTTACATTGTCAGCCAGTGATGCATTGTCCGCCATCATAAAACCCTGGTTGACCTGGTTGAATATTGGTGCCTTGTCATTGATGCCAATCATTACATCTGCGTGGAATGCAAATTTTGATCCGCTGATTGTCTCTGCAGTATTATTGCGCAATACTATCGTGAATCTGCCGACATCATCTGTGTCATTGGATGTATATACAGCATACTGAAGATTGTTATTGATGTAATTCTCAAATTGCCATCCACGGTTGCTGTAAGTAATCTGCAAATTTCCTTTCCCATATGTCTGCAGAACTGAACCAGATAAGTTCATACTAAGATGATCACTGCCAACTGCTGCAGATGTTGTGATAACCGCATGCTCTTCTGAAAGAACATCTGTGCTCAGTACAGGAGTCACTGTGTAGGCAGTATTGGCAGTCAGACCGTTGATCTCAATGATCATCTGTCCGTTTGTATCGGATTGTGCCTGTGTATTCAGTGAGGTCTTTGGACCATACAAAGCTCCGTATTCCCCATCCTGTGTCTTCAGTTTGACACCGGTGATTGTATCTTCCGTTGCCATCAAGGTGCCCTTGCTGACCATCAGAATCATACGCGTAGAATCAACAAGAATCGGTGTTACATTGATATCGTATTTCATCGGTTCAAAACTGACTTTCAGATTTTCTGTTGGACTTCCGGTAATTGATGCAGATGTTCTTTTTGCATTGAAGGCAACAGTAATACCTGCATATGTATAAGCATTCGAAGTGCTGTCATATGTTCCGGAATGCTCAGTACCTTCTGTATCTGTGAATATCGGAGAAGCAGGTTTTGTATCATCTGCCGCATCCAAAGGAAAACGGAATTTACTGGCAGCATTGATATCAATCTTTGTTATGGTGCCATCTTTTGCTATATCTTTCTGTATCAATTCTCCTGCAGTGTTATCTCTGCTGGAATTATCTGTCAAAACTACTTCTAAAGAAGTTGGTACATACAGGCTGACTACTGCCGCTTCACTTGCACTGACCAGACCTGTTTCATTCTTCAGGATCTGTACTCCAGAAATGGTATATCCTGCATATTTCGACAGTATGGTATACTCCGTGCTTTCTGTATCCGTAGTAAAATCAAGTTTAACATCATCCTTGCCGCTCTTTGTCATTGTGATGCGACATGTATATTCTGCCAACGCAGCATCCGGTTCAGCTGAAAGACCCTTCAGATAATAGCTGCCGGTCCATGTTTCACCATTCATTTTCTTTTCAATCGTTAATAACTGCGGTTGATTATACTTTGCTATAAGATCAATCTCACTCAATACAGTGGTGGAATTTGGCTTCCCTGTGAGTTTATAAGTATTCGCTCCTTCAACAGCTGTCAAAGTCATTCCGTTTGGTATGACTGAATTCACTGCATCGACAGCTGTTCCTGCTTTCGGTGTCAGAAGCAGATCCACATCTGATTTAAACAGATAGGATCCATTATCCAATACCAAAGCAACATTGCCATTTTTCGTATCAGTCACAGCAATATGACTGCTGATATTCATTGTCATCTTGCGAGGTATATAGATAGTCTTTGGATCACTGTCCTGCGTCTTATGCAGTTTTCCTTTATGTACAATCGTTAATGTGACACCAGCTTGACTCTGGTCAATCTCAATATCTTCATCGTCTGCAGTCGTTACATTATAAGGAACCTTATCTGGGAACAAGACTGTATTATCCGACGCAACTGCATAAACTTCATTTAATACAAATCCATTTATCACATATCCTGCTGTTTCTTTAGCAAGAACAACAGTACTCACATCTTCTTTACTCAAGGAAGATACACCCATACTGACAGTTGTATCCTGACTGATTCCATTCGAGGAAATTGTCATGGTCCATATGTTCTTCTGGGCATCGGCTTCAATGCGTATATGCAATCCATCTTGATCCAGTTCAAATGATTCTGTACTGTTTGGTTCAAGCTTTGTATATAGATCTTCAGAACCATTGACTATTATTTCACTGAACCATGTATTTTCAGCACTGGTAATAACAATATTCTGTATAGCACTGCCGCTGGCCACATACTGTGTTAATGTCCCAGTGACTGTTGTACTTGCCGGTGCCGTCACTGAAAGCTTATACGGAATCGGTTCTGTAAGCATCTGTGCTTCACTGGCAAGGACGCTCACTGTATTGACTGTCTGTGCCTTCACCTGAACACTGGTTATTGTTTTTCCTTTTGCGTCTATATCTGTCGAGAAGTCATAGGAATAAGATGTATCCTGGGAATCCTGTAGCTTAGTCTTTGTCACATCTATTGCTGTATCATCACTGAAAGTGACAAGATAGGTTAGTTCATACAGGAATCCCGAATACAGTCTTGGATTTTCTGCATCTTTGATGACTGCTGGTTTTTTGAACTGCACAAACAGTTCAGCACTTCGTGCATTCGCCGTCGGCTTGCCTGTCAGTGTCTTTGCGTTTGCGTCAAAGACCATTCCATTAGGAGCCGTCACGCCGTTCAGAGTCAGAGCATAATCGCCAGTCACAGTAAAGACAATTGTTTCATCTTTAGTGATTGTGAATGGTGTTCCTGAGGTTATTGCTTTATCGGTGTCATATTTTGCTGTTACAAAAGATGGGAATGTCAAAGTAATGGATGCTGGAACATAGGCATTCAATGTCTGCGGATCACTGTCCGTTTTCTTTACAGTATCCGTTGACTTTGCCTGTATGGAAACAAGAGTATTGCCTCTATGTGCTTCAAGAACCGTATAACTGCCGTCGTCTCCAGCAGCAATTGTTTCCGGATCGCCAGATGCCCAGTTCAGTATATAATTCGCAGAAGCGCTCAACCCAGTCAATTTCACCAGGTTCGCTTCTGTAAGTGCTGCAGCTGCTGTTGGTGTTGCTTCTTTTGCTTTGCAATAGCTGTAATGGCAATAGAGGTATCAGCTGTCGGTGTTCCTGATATAACACCTGTTGCAGCAGTATATGTCAAACCATTCAGATTTCCTGCTGCTGCATCAGGAAGATAGTATCCTTCATCTGCAGTCACAGTTACATTGCTCATAGCCTGTGACGCTGATACATCCTGTTCCAATTTGCCAGCTGCTGTCGCATGGCTTAGTGTTATAGAAATATGATATGGGTTCTTTACAGCGGTAATAGTATCTGTAACAGAACCAGTCGCATCACTCTTCAATGTACCGGAAATAGTTGCTATTTTTGTATCGCTGTCATAAGCATAGGTCAGACCGGTGTTTGCTAGCTCTGCAGGTACCGGCAATGCATATCCTTCATCTGCTTTAGCATAATAAGGATTCGCTAGAGCCGTTCCCGGCGCTGCCGCAAAAGAAATAGTACTGGTCTCCGGAGAAATCAGTTCTCCATTTGCATTGCATTGCTTCGCATTCTCCAGTGTAATGGTTACGCTGACCTCCCCTCTGCTTTTACTTCTGTCTCATAAAAAGGCATCAGCCCAAAAACCAATGCCATAGAAATGAGTACTTTAAAAAATCTAGCTAAAATAAAACCCTTTGCCCTGCTTTGCATCTGCATATCCTCCCACAAATATACGGTGACTGAATTTATTTTTTCTGTGCGCTGCCTGCTGTTGAATTCTGAGCGTTTTTGCTTTGCTATCTGAATTCTAACCTATTTGATCACAAATGTCAGCATCCTCTTGCTTTTAACCATGGAAAGCGCAGATCCATGTTCCTTGAGTACATACCGCAGACTGCTATACTTAAGGTGAAGGTTTGCTTGGGGGTATTAATGAAAGAAAACTATTCTGTGAAATATCACCGCTGACCTATCGGATATCAGTGGCGAAATGCAGGACTGAGCGTCATATGCAGAATCTTTTCATATACAATGACATAGCGCGCCAAAAGCAGGATTCTCTTCTTCCTGCTTTGATCACTTCACATAAGTCGCTGATCAGAAGAAAACTTGGCAATGTTGACCCTGTTCTGCAGGAAAACAAAGCAGTCAACTTAAGTATTGCGGCACCTAAGGTTTCCAACATTCTGATTGCCCCCCAATGAGATTTTTTGCTTCTGGTCGCTTGTAGGCGGCTGTACAGAACATGAGGGTTATCGAAATGGCCTTACAATCAGTCTGAATGAACCCTCATGTGGGATAGGCGGAGGAATGTGCCAATTTACCATCTGATTCACTGGATGGTTCTGCATACTCCATTGACCATTATTGAGCATCACCACCATGACAATCTGGATCTGTTTCCTGCCTTCGGCCGGCAGGTGCCTTTCGGTGTAGGCACTTCCATCTTCTACAATTATCTTGATTATCGTTTCCGCAATGACACAGATATGACCTTTCAGCTGACCGCCGGCACAGATGATCGATACCTGTTCGGTGAAATCCGCGCTGAAAGACCGCTGGAAGTCAAATATCATATCCGCACTGAAAATGAATCTTTCTCGGAAGAGGATGGAATTGTCTATCGCAATGGTGATGTATTCAGAAACACCGTTGATAAGAAAACCGGAACACTTATCAGCCATGAATGCATAAAAAAGAATCATGCCAGAGTCATGTATGATTCTTCTTCACTGTCAATTGTTCATATTGATTGAACTCAGGTCACAGAATTTCTGAAGGAAAGAATATCCTGTTGTCATTGCGTATCTGCCCGCGGGTCAGACTTTCAACAATGACAGAAGCATCTGCGAGTTCTGATATTCTGCCATCATTCATCAATATCCAGATGGCACTGTTCTGATCTGCTTTATAAGGTACATATGGTCTTTGGGCAACATCATCAGTACCAAAGTAATAACGGGGATCATAATTTCCCTCTTTCAGTTTCTTCTTAATCTCTTTGGTATTCTTTGGCGTGCTGTCAAGATAGGCAAACAGATGCCTGTTCATCAGTCTAGACGCAAGATCTTTGGCAATTTCATCTTTCCCATTCTGCATCAATGAGAAAGCATAGCTGCATGTCTGCTCATCCAAACGGAAATACTCTTCCAGACTCAATTCCTTTTCGCCAACCAATGCAGTGAAGATTCCTGTATCATCCATAAAGTTTTTATCTGTCTGCAGGTCTTTCAGCCGCTTGAATTCATGATTCAGGATGCATTCAAAGCTTCTTGCAACAGGATGATAGTATACCTGCCAATACATATGATAGCGGGCCATTATATAGTTCTCTACCGCCTGTACACCGCTCTGTTTTACAACCAATAGATTATCTGCCACATGGATTGTCCGCAGTATTCTCTCCAGATCGAATTCACCATACTTTGTGCCTGTAAAATATGCATCTCTGAGCAGATAGTCCATGCGATCTGCATCGAGCTGACCGCTGATAATCTGCGAAAGCAGCGGATTCTTTGTATACTGATGACTGATAACATCTGCCACATCATTGGATAGACCGCGGCTTGCATGTTCAAGAATTCCATACAGTTCTCTGTCTTCACGGATAATACGGCATCCATATTCTTCATGAGAATGCTTTGTCACAGATTCAAATGCATGCGAATAAGGACCATGCCCGATATCATGCAATAGACCTGCAAGCATAACTGTAACCTTTTCCTTTTCACTCAATGAGTTCTTCAGATCCGGTATTTCGGTTACCATGCGGCGGACAATCTCATAAACACCCAGTGAATGTCCAAAGCGGCTATGTTCGGCAGTATGGTAGACCATATATGCGCCGCCAAGCTGTCTGATTCTGCGCAGACGCTGAAACCAGCGGGAATTGATGCAGTCCCACACCACTTGATAATCCACGTGAATATAACCGTGGACCGGATCCCTTAGAACCTTTTCTTCTTCCGTCTTACAGAACATATAATCTCCTGTTTTATCTGCTTTCCTCAAGAAGGACAGCACATTGTGCTAAGACACCTTCCTGTCTTCCGACAAATCCCATGCCCTCACCACGCGTAGCCTTGACACTGACACATGATATATCGCATCCCAGTATCATCGCAAAGTTCTTTCGCATCTGTTCAATATACGGTGCCATATGCGGCTGTTCAATCATAATCAGCGAGTCAATATTGCCAATATGATACCCTGCATCCTTCATCAGATCCGCAACTTGTCGAAGGATTAAAAGTGAATTCATATCTTTATAGCGAGGATCAGAATCTGGAAAATGATGTCCCAAATCTCCCAGTGCCAGTGCTCCTAGAATTGCTTCCGCAACCGCATGCGTCAAAGCATCGGCATCACTATGGCCCAGAAGTCCTTTGTCATATGGAATTTCAACTCCGCCAAGTATCAGCTTTCTTCCTGATACAAGTCTGTGAATATCACTTGATTGTCCTATTCTCATGGTATCAGCCTCAATTACTTATAGCATACACCAGAAAAAGAAAACCGGCGACATTCTGCCGGTATTATCCATTGATGCTTGCAGCACTTTTCTGTTCTTCTCTTGACAGCCAATGCGATCCAAAGTAATACAGGGATGTAAAAGCTGCCGCAAGAATCCAAGTAAAACTATAGCCCCAGCCAACAACAGAAATATCATTGATATATTTCATTGCAAAATAGAGATAGATCTGCCGAATGACTACGAAAGCCATGATAGATGTAACCATTGGAATATTTGAACGTCCGCTTGCACGCAGTGCACCGGAATAAATCTGATGAAAGCACAGGAAGATATAGAAAGGACACATGATTCTCAGAAGTGTCGAACCGTTCGCAATGACCGCACTGTCTGCTGTAAAGAAGGAAATGCATGTCTCGGCATTCGTATAGACAATGAAACCCATGCATAGAACAACAGCAATAGACATGATCAATCCCGCATGCACTCCTTTTTTGACCCGGTCAAACCTCTTTGCGCCAAGGTTCTGACCGGTAAATGTTGTGACTGCTAGAGTGAAGCTGTTGATCGGCATGCCAACAAAATTATCAAACTTATTTGCGGAAGAGAAACCCGCCATTGCGGCTGATCCAAAACTGTTTACATCTGCCTGAACGATAACATTGGAGAAAGATACGATCATATTCTGAATGCCGGAAGGCACACCGATACGGATCATCTGAATAAGAATCGGCATGTTTATGCGCATCTGCTTGAAGGATATGCGGTATTCCTGCTTTGTGCACTTCAATGTCATAATAACGAGCAGTGCTGCCACCGCCTGACAGATGACTGTGGCATAGGCAACTCCTGCTACACCCAATCCAAATTCTCTGACAAACAGAAGATCAAGAAAAACATTCAGGATGGAGCTGATGCCGAGAAATATCAAAGGCGAGCGGGCATCACCCACCGCCTGCAGAATTCCTGTTCCAGCATTATAAACTGTTACAAATACTGTTCCTGCAAAGTAGATGGACAGATAGACGTCAGCCGAAGGGAATACATCTTCCGGTACGCCGATCCACTGCAGAATATAAGAAGCCAGGAAAAGACTCAGAACACTCAGAACAATTCCAAACAGAAATGAGAAGGCAAGAAATGTATGAATTGCGGTTCTTTCTTCTTCGATGCGTCTTGCGCCATAGTATCGTGATACGACGACACCCGCACCCACTGCTAGTCCCATAAAAAAACCGATTACAAGATTGATGACAGGAGATGCCGATCCAACGGCTGCTAAAGCCTCAGAGCCAACATATTTGCCTACCACAACGGAATCAATTGTGTTGTACATCAGCTGAAACAGATTGCCAAGAAGAAGAGGGATTGAAAAGGCAAGTATCTTCAGATAGATATTCCCCGATGTCATCAGTCCGCTGTTTTTCTTCTTTGTATCAATCATATCGTTAATTGTACTCTGCATGACGGTATTGTAAACCTTAGAATATCCTTGGTTGGTATATAATAAATCTATATGGTGCACATGGATCTAAGTGAACAGGTACTCTACTGCATCAGGACTTTGAATGATGCGGGATATCTTTGCTACATAGTGGGCGGTGCAGTCCGCAATTTTCTGCTTGGCATTCCCATTCATGATTATGACTGCACAACCAATGCCACTCCCACCCAGATGAAGGAAGTATTCAGAAATGACAGAGTATTTGATACTGGTATTAAGCACGGCACAATTACTGTTGTCATTGATCACATCCCTGTAGAGATTACAACCTTCAGAAAAGAATCAGCCTACAAAGATCATCGCCACCCTGATTCTGTCTGTTTTGCGTCTGCCCTGAAAGAAGACTGTCAGCGCCGTGACTTTACGATCAATGCATTATGCTATCACCCAGAAGAAGGAATCATTGATTACTTTTCTGGCCAGCAGGATCTTCATAACCGCATAATACGCTGCATTGGAAATCCGGATACGCGTTTTGAAGAAGATGCCCTGCGGATTCTAAGAGCAGTGCGTTTCAGTGCCCAGCTTGAGTTCTCTATTGATCAGGATACTGCCGAAGCACTTATTAGAAATAAGGATATGCTGAAGTATATCTCTGCTGAAAGAATACATGATGAACTTGCCGCAGCCCTTTCTGCAAAGCACTGTGCAGTGCAGATCTTTCATAATCTTGAAATCTTCTCAGTCTTTCTGCCTGAGCTGAATCAGCTGAAAGCTGAAGCTTATGACAGAACATATGCCGCGATGCTTATAAGCCGGCCTGACGCATGTGCCCGTATGGCTCTTCTTCTATACCAGCCTCAGGAGGATGATTATCTAGCATCTGCTCAGACAGCTTTAAGACGGCTGAAGTATTCCAACAATGATTATCATGCAATCATGACTCTGCTGAAACACCCGAAGGATGCCCTCCGTACAGATATTGATAAAAGGCATATTCTTCAATCTGCTAAAGATATCCTTCCTTCATATCTCATATTCCGCTGTGCATTGGATACATCATTGAACTATGACCAGCTATGCTTAGATTTTGATGCAAGAATCAATGACTGCTATACCCTCGACAGACTGGCAATTGATGGCAGAGATGTCAAGAAGTTCGGCATAGAAGGCAGTGATATCAAAACAGTACTCAATGATGCATTAGAAGAAGTCATAGCAGAACGTGCTGAGAATACAAAAGAAGCCCTCTATCTCTATCTGAGACAGAAGGCTGATCAAAGATAAATCAATAATGGCTTAATAAATACCCTGTACAATCATGGCATCAATGATTTTCTGCATAGCCGCAAGATTTGCACCGGCAGTATAATCCCATGCATCAAGCTGATACATATCCATTGCCTCAATGCATTGCCTGTGGATATTCTTCATGATGTCCTGCAGTTTCTGATCCACTTCTTCAAATGTCCATGCATAGCGCATACTGTTCTGAGACATCTCCAGAGC
>CALEMD010000014.1 GCA_937902945.1 uncultured Erysipelotrichaceae bacterium
GTATGGCAGACCGCGTTCTTCATATGGTCACGTATTGCCTTTACTTCTTCAGGCATGGCTCCGATTAAAGCGATCATGCGTTATCCTCAGTTCTGACACTTGGCTGGTCTGACCACAGAGCTTCAAGCTTATACATCTGCCGTCCTTCCGGTGTGAAGATATGCACGATGACATCGTTCAGATCCACAAGAATCCACGGACTCGCTTCATCACCTTCAATGTGACGTACCGTATAGCCATTGATTTCCGCATCCTTTTCCAATGCATCTGAAAGGCTTGCGGCATGTCTATTGTTCAAGGCAGTGACAATGACAAAGTAATCCGTAAACGGGTTGACCTTTCTCATATCGATTGTCAGAATATTGTCTCCCTGTTTTTCCTCAAGCAGTTTCTGTACAGCTGTCAGTGTTTTCGACACAGATACCCTCCTTCTGCTGCAGGTACTCTTTTACCTCAGCTTTTACTATCTCTGTACCGCGCTTCAGATTTCTGCGGCACAGATTCAATTCTTTTTCAGCATCATATCCTCTTGTCGGATCTGTCTTATCCGCAACAAACAGTATACGATCCAGTCTGGTTCTGCCATCTCCTAGCGTATGGTGCTCGATGGCATGCAGAATATCCTTATCTCTCATGCCTAGATTCTCACGCAGCCAGATGACAGCCGTATAGCTATGCCATATATTCTCAGACAGATGCAGATACTGCGGATACCAATTCTGCATGATCTGTTCTGCTTCAGAATGATCCATGCGCTTGGTGATATCGTGCATCATTCCAGCCTGCCATGCTTTGTCAGGATTGACTCCTGAGTGTTTCGCCAGATCGACTGCCAATGCACTCATTGCTTTAACGTGTGCATAGCGATGCGCACTGCAATGGGCCTCAGCAATCTCTTCAAAATAGAAGCCATTCTGAAGAAGCTCTTTACCGATGCCGGCAGCCGCATTCTTATAGCTGCCTTTGCGGATCTGCTGTTCTATATCGGATGCATCGCAGTTCAGCAGCACAGCATTGCGCTTCAAGGCTCTATCTGCTTCCCTTTTCGATGCAATTCGCATTCTTCGATACGGGCGAATCGCTTTCTGAACAAGCTTTTCTCTGTTTCTTTGATCCAGTATGCCCTGCTTTTCACTCACATAGAGAACCAGTGACAGATGCTGACACTTCATTTCTTTTCTAGCGCAGGCAATCGTCTGTTTCGATATCGGATCAAAGGATCCGATCATTACGCCAATTCTCATGGCAGAATGATCTTCGGTTCCTTTGCTTTGCGATACAGAACAATTGTTCTGCCGATAATCTGCACTACTTCGCTTTTTGTGTTCATAGCCAGATCAAAAGCCAATTCCTTGACGTCCTCTGGGGCAGTCTTCAAAACACTGATTTTCACCAGTTCTCTTGTTCTCAGACAGTTGTCTACACTCTGTATCAATGTATCACTCAGTGCATCCTTTCCAATCTGGAACAGTGCACTTTGTCTTTGTGCCAATCCTCTTAAGAAACTCTTCTGATTACCTGTAAGCATTACAGCATTCCCTTTCTGAATGTCACATTGACATTCTCCGGTGCATATACTATCACATCAGATACCTGTGAGGATATGCAAATCCATCCAAGTCCATCAATAACCGCATCCAGCTTATCCATATTCTTATGAAATGAATGCTTGACGAACTTATTTTCCAGAGGCACCGGCCTGAACATCTCACCGTAATGCTTCTTCCAAAGATCGTCAGCGGATGCGGCCTTGCCGCGGTGAATCGGCAGATTTCTGCCAATATAGATTGCCGCAGTCGCATGATCGCATTGCATTAGGTCAACTCTGACTAGACCGCCTATGGCAAAGCTCTGATCACCGCTGATCTGATAGATCTGTGCCGCGATTGTACTGCTTGGCAGAATCTCTTTCAGATCTTCTTCACGGACTGCATTCAGCATGCTGTTCTCTATTTCAATGCCCGGTGTATCAATATAGGTATAGCCATCTATCTTCAATGTATTGAACTCAAGAGTCGTACCCGGATATCTAGAACTCGTCAGAATGCTCTTGCCCATCAGATGATTCAGCAGTGTGCTCTTGCCGGCATTTGCTCTGCCCATGACCGCAATCGGTCGGCCTGCAGAAAGCATTCGAACAGCTTCTTTGACCTGTTCAATACCGTCATTGTCCAATCTTCCGGTCTGTACAAGTCCTTTGATATGAATGCCGAATTCCTTGAGTCTGCTGAAGATGAAGCGAGCTGCCTTGTCTTCGCTCAGTGTAGATGAAAGAATATCTCTTTTAGCAGCCACCATAACAATATCCTTGCCCATGAGTTTTCTCTGCAGACCCGGAATCATGCTGCCTTCAAAGTCAAACAGATCAACAACCCACAGAACCAAACAGTCCATATCCGCAATCCTATGCATGACCATATCAGGATCTATGCCTTTGCGCATTGATACAGTCAGATCATCATAATGCAGAAGACGGAAGCATCTTTGACAGTATTCGCTGTTCTGCTTCGGCGTATATCCTATGCCTTTTGGATCATTGTTCTGCATCTCTATGCCGCATCCTTTACAGTTTGCCATAGTATTTTCCTTTCTCGAAGATGCCCCTGCTCTTCAGAATTCTGAACAGAACATTTTCTATTCTGCGATTGACTGCCCCAAAAAAATTATCTTTCTCAGCAATTGGATCGCTCAGTATCGTCATAATGCCAAGTCCATTGCCTCCCCATATATCCGTAAGCAGCTGATCTCCTAGAACTGCGGTTTCCGATTTATCCGCATGTACTGCGGCCATGGCTTTCTGAAAGCCAAAGGGAAGCGGCTTGAAGGAAAATGGAAAGCAGTGAACATGCAGTTCATCAGAAACTTTCTGGATTCTGCTTGAAACATTGTTGGAGACAACAATAGGTTCTATGCCATTGCTTCTCAGTGCATTGATGAACTGTTTAGCCTCTTCAGAGATGACATTGCTTCTGCTGGGAATCAATGTGTTGTCTATATCCACTATCAGCAGACGTATCCCATGTGCCTTCAGCTGAGATGCATTCACTTCATGAAAACTCTTGAAATAGTAATCAGGATGAAAGACACTGCGTTTCATTCTTTGAAATCCTTTGTATCAAAAAGACTAGGCATTTCCACATCCGCATGCACTTCATCTTCTTCTATTCCTTCTGGATAATCTACAATGCGGCATTCTTCAATGCCTTGTTCCAAATACCAGCCTGGATGCAGTTCCTGCACACTTGAAAAGGATGTTTCTCTGTCTTTCAGCGGTATGGATGCCGCATGGATCTCAATCGGATCAGGATCATAGACAGATATGCTTCCAAATGAAGATATGCCGAGCATATATTTCAGTATGCTTGGATTGGATTTGATGCGCTTGCATATCAGATTGCCTTTGACAGGTCTGTTCATCTGGGCAATTTCCTGAATTCTGACTCGTTTCATCTGCCCGTTCTGCGTAATGAACAGTACGGCCTGTGTTTCATCAGGAATGATGCATGCACTGACGAGTTCATCGCCGCGGCTCAGATTCATGGCTTTAACGCCTTTTGACTTCACACCGGTTGATGGAATCTGGTCTATTGGAAAGCGATAGCTAAGGCCATCCTTTGAAACCAAGCCTACTTCCTGTCCTTCATATGCGATGAACGCCTTGAGCATTTCTGCGTGCGGTGCCAATCCCATAGCCGGCAGCACCTTGCTGTTGCGCTGCACAGTCCAGGCATGAACCGGAGTCTTCTTGATCTGGCCGGAAGAACTGATGGTAATAATCCATGCATATGTTTTGAAGTTCTTGATCAGAATGCAGCTGTGGATCTTATCATCTCCATCAATGCGGATGGACTGGTTGAGATGGGCTCCTATATCTTTCCACTTGCCTTCCTGAATCTGCCAGACTGGCAGATATGCATAGTTGCCGCGGGTCGTGAAAAGCAGCAATGTATCGACTGTATCACATTCAATATGACCGATCAGTTCATCGGTCTGCTTGAGACCGGTCAGTGTTCCCTCACTTGCTCCAAAAGAGCGCAGAGAGACGCGCTTGCAATAGCCGTCACGGCTGACCGTAACGACTGTTCTCTCATTGACAATCATGCTTGTCTTATCAATGACTATATCTTCTACTTCTGCTTCAATGCGGCTGCGTCTAGGTTCCCCATAGGCATTCTTAACTGCCTTCAGTTCCTTGATAATCACAGAACGCAGAACATTCTTATTGTCAATAATGGACTTGGTTTCTTCCATCTGATTGACAAGCTGCGCAAACTCTTCTCTCAGCTGCACTATATCCGTATTGGACAAGCGGTACAGACGCAGAGTGACAATTGCTTCTGCCTGGATATCATCAAAGCCGAATTCCTTCATCAGATTGGCTTTTGCATCCGCCTTATCCGCAGAATGGCGGATCATATGAATCACTTCATCGAGTATTGAGACTGCCTTCATCAGACCTTCAATGATATGGCAGCGTGCTTCCATCTTTGCCATTTCATATCTGCTTCTGCGCAGTATGACATCTTTGCGGAATTCAATGAAAGCATCCAAAAGGCCAGTGAGTCCGACCAGTCCCGGTCTTCTGTCAATAATAGCCACATTGTTATAGGAGAAATAGACCTGCAGATCCGTATTCTTATAGAGATAATTCAGAATCATGGATGCATCTGCATCCTTGCGGATATCAATGACAATATGCATGCCGGTGCGATCGCTCTCATCTCTGACATCGAGCATGCCGTCAATGTCCTTTGACATGCGGATCTCATCCATCTGCTTGACCATCTGGCTCTTGATAACGCCATATGGAACTTCCGTTATGATAATCTGCTGGCATGACTTAGTATCGATGATCTCAGCTTTTGAGCGGATAACGATTCTTCCTTTGCCAGTTTCAAATGCTTCTTTGATTCCCTTTGCGCCCTGCACAATGCCGCCGGTAGGAAAGTCCGGACCGGGGATAATCTCCATCAGTTCTTCCAATGTGCATTCAGGGTTCTGCAGTCTGTAGACTGCCGCATCAACCGTTTCAATCAGGTTGTGCGGAGGCATGTTGGTCGCATAGCCTTCGGCAATGCCGCTTGCACCATTCACCAGCATGACAGGAAACGGAACCGGCAGTACGGTCGGTTCATTCTCCGTATCATCAAAGTTCGGAGTCATTTCAACGGTGTCTTTATCGAGGTCATCTTCCATGACCTGTGTCACTTTAGCCAATCGCACTTCGGTATAACGCATTGCGGCTGCCGGATCATCATCAATAGAACCGTTATTGCCGTGCATGTCAATCAATGGCAGACGGATCTTCCAGTCCTGCGACATGCGGACCATCGCATCATAGACAGAGGAATCTCCATGCGGATGATAATTACCAATGACAAGACCAACAGTCTTTGCACTTTTTCTGTATGGATGATCAAAGGTATTGCCATCATGATACATGGCATAGAGAATTCTTCTCTGAACGGGTTTCAGACCGTCTCTCGCATCCGGAAGCGCTCTTTCCTGGATGATGTATTTTGCATATCTGCTGAAGCGATCAGACATGATATCTTCCAGCAGTGCCGGAATGATGATGGTCTGATCCTGTATCTGTTTTTTCTTTGCCATTAGAGTTCCACCTTAAAACTGTCTTCCAGTGTAAATGATATATTGTCTTCTATCCACCGGCGGCGCAGGTCTGCCTTGTCACCCATCAGCACTGTGACTCGTCTTTCAGCTGTAACACCATCCTGTATTCCTACCTGGATCAGTGTTCTTGTTTCCGGATCCATGGTTGTCTCCCAAAGCTGGGTCGCATTCATTTCACCTAAGCCTTTATAGCGCTGGATATCTGTCCTGCCTAGTTTTGCCCGTACCTTATCCAATTCTTCATCGGTATAGCAGTACTGCGACTGCTTGCCTTTTGTCACTTTATATAGAGGCGGCAGGGCAATATAGACCATGCCCTGTTCCACAAGGGAACGCATATAGCGATAGAAGAAAGTCAGCAGCAGTATCTGAATATGCGATCCATCATCATCGGCATCGGTCATGATAATGATCTTATTGTAGTTGCTTTCGGTATAGTCGAAATCAGGTCCTACCCCAGCTCCCAATGCATGAATCAGAGTATTCAGTTCCTCGTTCTTGGCAATATCTGCCATGCTGCATTTTTCTGTATTCAGGACTTTGCCTCTAAGCGGCAGTATAGCCTGAAAATGACTGTCTCTTCCCTGCTTCGCACTGCCTCCGGCAGAATCACCCTCTACTAGAAACAGTTCCTTGATGCGGGCATCTTTAGACTGCGCAGGCGCAAGCTTATCAGAAAGAATCTTCTCTGTTCTAGAAGATTTCTTTCCCTTGCGGGCTTCTTCTCTAGCCTTGCGGGCTGCCTCTCTTGCCAGACTTGCCTTCTGCATCTTGCGGATCAGCATTTCGCTCAGCGATTTGTTCTCTTCCAGCCAGTAAGTCAGCTTATCGGCTACAACACTGTCCACAGCCGTCTTTGCTTCCGGAGTTCCAAGCTTTCCTTTTGTCTGTCCTTCAAACTGCAGGGTTTCTTCCGGTATAGATACGGAAAGAATTGTCGTCAGACCTTCTCTGACGTCACTTCCTTCAAGATTCTTATCCTTTTCTTTAATCAGTCCATATTTTCTTGCATAGTCATTGACTGCTTTGGTAAACGCAGATTTATAACCCACTTCGTGTGTTCCGCCATCAATGGTTCTGACTAGGTTTACAAAACTGTAGGTATTCTCCTGATAGTCATCCGTGTACTGAAATGCAATGTCCACCTGGATATTCTGTGATGTACCGGAAAACTTGACCGGCGGCATCAGTACCGTTCTGTCTTCATGCAGATAGGCTAGAAATGCAATCAGTCCATCGTCATAATGATATTCTTCAGCAGCCGGTTTCTTGCCGCGCTTGTCAGTGACTGACATAGTGATGTCGGAAAGCAGGAAAGCTTCTTCTCTTGCTCTTTCACAGACTGTATTGAAATGAAAGTCTGTAGTTGTAAAGATCGTCGGATCCGGCATAAAACGCACGGTTGATCCGGTTCTTGCCGTTTTTCCAAGATCTTCGAGCCTGCCGATCTTCTTGCCGCCATCTGAGAATTTCATTCTTACCAGATGTCCTTCATGGGCTACTTCCACTGTCAGCCATGAAGAAAGTGCATTGACTACTGAAGCACCGACTCCATGCAGTCCGCCGGCTGTCTTATAGCCGCCTTGGCTGTTGAACTTGCCGCCGGCATGCAGGACAGTGAAAATAACCTGCAGGGTGTTCATTCCGCTAGGATGCATGCCTGTAGGCATGCCTCTTCCTTCATCCTGCACTGTGCAGGATCCATCTGCTTCTAAAGTGATGCTGATCTTCTTGCCGAAGCCATTGATAGCTTCATCTATTGAGTTGTCTACAATTTCCCATATAAGATGATGCAGTCCATGGGAGTCTGTAGAGCCTATATACATGCCTGGACGCTTGCGTACTGCCTCTAGGCCCTGCAGAATCTGAATGCTGCTCTCATCATAATGTGTCTTATCTGCCATTGATTTCTCCTTAAACCTTCCCGCCTATTATAACGAAAAATGCTTCGTTTTTGAAGTGGCAGAGCGTGCTAGAATGTAAACGGAGGGTTTATTTATGCTGAATATACTCGCAATTGTGCTGAGTTATCTCTTTGGCTCCATACCTTGGTCTTTGATTATCGGCCGCTCCTTCTTTAAAAAAGATATACGGAAAGAAGGATCGGGGAATCTCGGAGCAAGCAATGCAGGCCGTGTACTCGGGCGTCCAATTGCTTTTATTGTTACTTTGCTGGATGCTTTCAAGGCATTCTTCTCTATGCTTTTCTGCTATTACTTTGCCCCGGATGTGATTCTTCTTGCCGGACTGTTCTGCTGCCTGGGACATTGCTTCCCGATCTTTGCCGGATTTAAAGGTGGCAAGGCAGTTGCCACTTCCTATGGCTTTCTGTTGGGAATCAGCGTCATGATTACGCACCAGTATTTCTGGCAGTTCGCATTCCCTATTCTCTGCTTCTTTGCCATTCTGTATGCCTGCCGCTATGTTTCAGCCGCAAGCATTCTGTCTCTTGGCATTGAAGTCATAACCAGCTTTATCATCAGGAATCCTCTTACGGTATCTATCTCAATACTGATCCTATGGATCTTTGTCACCTATCGTCACAAATCGAATATCGAAAGAATCAGAAACGGCACAGAAAACCGCATCAAGTGGATGGGCTGAGTATGGGAACTGTACAGACATTCAAGCTCAGCATTGCACCTTTAAAGCAGAATCCAAGAAAAATATTTGTATACCTGCCGGATGGCTATCAGCAGTCAAATAAAAAATATCCTGTTCTCTATATGTTTGACGGACATAATCTCTTTTCAGATAAAACCGCAACCTATGGCAAGTGCTGGGGCATACGTGAATACCTTGATTCTAGACATCTGCCTCTAGTCGTCATCGGCCAGGACTGCAATCATACCGGCAACCGCCGCTTATCAGAATACTGTCCTATACCGGTTCCTGAGGATTCATGGATTGCGCCGCTCAAGCCGCAGGGAGAGATCACTGCAAAATGGTTTGCCGACGTGCTTAAGCCGGAGTGCGAGAAAAGATTCCGCATCTGTTCCGACAGAAAGCATGTTGGCATCGGGGGCAGTTCCATGGGCGGACTGATGTCTGCCTACTGCATTGCCGAATACAATTCTATCTATGGTCTTGCGGCATGTGTGTCAAGCACCATGGATATCAATCTGCCTGCCCTTCTGAAGATCATTGATCAGTCAGAAATATCTGCCGATACAAGAATCTATATGGATTTCGGCAGCAATGAGATCCGCAGCAAGCTGCGCACAGCTGAAGCAATTGACAATATGCTGCAGATCAATCATGCCTTTCAGAACAAAGGATGCAATACCTATCCAAACATAGTAGTCAAAGGTACACACAGTGAAGCTTCCTGGCAGACCATTGTTCCTGTGTTTCTCAATTATCTCTACCGCACAGATGAATGAAAAGAACTCTCCGCAAGAAAGTTCTTTTTTTTACTGATCCTTCATGCCGCGCATGACATTGCCAATGCGCAGTTTCAGAACATCCACTGTATAAGGCTTGCTGATCATATCGTTGGCACCCAATTCAAGTACCTTCTTTTCACTCTCCGGATCAGCAGTCACAACCACCACCGGCAGTGTCTTATAGTCTAGAGAAGAACGGATGCTCTTCAGCACTTCAAAGCCGGACATGCCTGGCATGACAATATCCAGCACAACAATATCAATTCTGCGGCTGTATTTGCGGATGACTTCCAGTCCCTTGCTGCCTGATTCCGTTTCAATAACAGCATAATCGCTGCTGAATGCAGAATGCATCAGTTTGCGGGATATGCCATCATCATCAATGACAAGCATGATCGGCTTTTTATGATTGTCCTTTGCCTTTTCAACGATGAAATTGCTCTTGCCGCCAAGCTTGGCAAAATACAAAGCATCATCGGCAGCCTGAAAGAAATCATTGAGTTCAATGGTATCCTTGCCAATCCATGCCGCTCCGATGCTTACGCTTACCTGCACATCTGCAGTTTCGAGTTTAATCTTTCTGACTCCTCTTCTGATGTC
>CALEMD010000015.1 GCA_937902945.1 uncultured Erysipelotrichaceae bacterium
GACAGAATTCCAGGCGGAGTTGGCGTATTCCGCATGAATAGCAACGGAAGAATATCTGTTTATCTGAATGATGGATTTTTCAATATGATTCATACTACCAGACAGGAGCACAATGCATTGTATCCGGATAAGGTCTGGTCAGATGTTTTTGAAGAGGACAGACCGAAGATAACCCAACTGATTGAAGATGTGAAGCATGGACTTGATCATGCCGAGATTGAATACAGAAACTACTATGGTGTGGATAGAAAGTATGTATGGCTGAAACTGCGCGGCAGTGCGGTACGCTTTCAAGAGAACAGTGTTATTCTTTACTGCCTGTACACAGATATCAGCAATGACATAACCTATCAGAGAGAACTGGAAAAGAACAATGTTCTTCTGAAAAGACAGTATGAGCTTGAAAGTATGCGCCGCCGGACAATGGAGAAGAACAGTGCGGTCTACGGAAGCTATGATGTAACTCATGACAGACTGCTCGACGTCCGCGTAAATGACTATCCAAACAATATACTGTATCCTGGCATGTGCTTTGAGGATCTGTATGCTGTGCTGAAAGAAAAAGTGCCGGATATTCATGATTTGAATCAAATGAAGCAGATATTCTCTCAGAAACATATGCTGAAGCACTATGAAGAGGGAGAACTTGAAAACTCTGTTCTCTACCGCAGCTATTATAAAGAGAAAAGACTGCATTGGATGAAGATGTCCTATGTTCTGATCCGTGATCCTGAATCGCTGGATATATTGGCAAATATCAGCCTTCAGGATATAGATAATGAAATGGTTGATAAGCTGGCAGAAGAAAGCGTAGTAGATGAAGAAATCGATTATGTAATGGTAATCAATACCAATAGCAATACAGGCAGATATATCCGTGTAAAGGACTTGAACGGCAAGAAATATGAAATAGGGAAGAATTTTCAGCTGCAGGATCTGAATTCAGTGGAAGCTATTGCCAATGATGTGCATCCAGATGATCAGAAAGAACTCATAGGTACATTGCGCACAGATAAGCTGCAGGAAAAACTGGAGAAAGAAAATAGGATTACTGCTGTATACTGACGGAAGAATGAGGATGGCACATATCAGAGAAAACGGATACGCATTTTCTATCTTGATGATCGGCACGATGATATTGTCAAAACCCAAAGAGATATCACTGATCTTTATGAAGAAGAACAGAGGCAGAAACTGCAGCTGCAGAAAGCAGCAGAAGAAGCAACTGCCGCAAATAAGGCAAAGAGTGAATTTCTATCACGAATGAGTCACGATATCCGTACACCGATGAATGGCATTATTGGACTGACCCGCTTTGCAAGAGAATCAAAAGATCTCTCGGAAATACAGAGATACCTGACGCAGCTGTCTTTTGCCAGTGATTATCTGTTGGGACTGCTCAATGATATTCTGACTATGACAAAGATTGATGAAGGCAAGATTGCACTGAAACCGGATTTTGTATTCATGCCTGATTTTATTGACGGAATCTTAGCAATCATCAAGGCACAGGCAGAGGAAAAGGGCAATACGTTTGAATTTCATAATGAGAATACAGCAGAGACAGCACACCGATATCAGTATTTTGATTCAATGCGTGTACAGCAGGTGCTGATGAATGTACTGAACAATGCGATTAAGTATACGCCGACTGGCGGTACAATCATCTATTCCTATAAACTGATTCAGATGGATGGAAAACTGATCGGCCGCCATACAGTAACCGATAATGGCGTAGGAATGAGCGAGTCTTTTCTGAAGAAGATGTTTGACCCATTCTCTCAGGAAAGCAATACCAAGTCATCGGCGTCCACTGGAACAGGGCTTGGACTATCTATCTGCCGGAAACTATGCGAATTGATGGAAGGCACGATTACTGCCGACAGTGAACTGGGTATGGGAACAACATTTGTCATAGATCTGCCGACGAAAGCTGTTGCAGAAAAGGAATACAGAGAGAATCATAAACTGGCTGTGCCAAGCAGGCAGTCTCATCAGACACAGATGAGGCAGATGAAGGATTCCCATATTCTGCTATGCGAAGATAATCAGCTGAACCGAATGATTGCGGTTAAGATGCTTGAAAGCATGAATGCAATTGTGGACCAGGCAGTAAATGGTGAAGAAGGTCTGCAGAAGTACCTTGGATCAGAACCAGGCTTTTATGACTGTATACTGATGGATATCAGAATGCCTGTAAAAGATGGATTGAATGCAGCTAGAGATATTCGGGCGGCAGAAAGAGAAGATGCTTTGAAAGTACCGATTATTGCCATGACTGCAAATGCATTTGATGACGATGTACAGGCATCATTGATTGCCGGTATGAATGCACATCTGACTAAGCCGATCGATCCGGATGTTCTGCTTGCATGCCTCGCCGAACAGATTTCCCAATATCGCCGAAAGCACAGCAGGTCTAAAACAGAGACTGCTAAATCAGAATGACAAAGCCCTCAGATGAGGGCTTTTGTTAAGAGTTTCTGACAAGAACTGTTAGGTCCTTTGCCCATCTGTCTGACAGGACTTCCTTCATTCCAAATATCAATCGGACCAGCTGTTCCAATTGAGTGATCAGCAGTACCAGTACAATGCTTGTCATGCCGAAAACATTCACGCAGATAAAGGCACAGGGAAGACCTACGATCCATAGAATTCCAGAATCAAGAGCCTGTACGATCTTTGATTCTCCGCCTGCTTTCAGTATAGAGAAGATGACAAAATTGAATAGACGCATCGATACTTTTACAGCAAATACATAGACAATCTGAACTGCCAATGTATACGTATATGGATCATTCAGACTGAACAGATCCACTATGTTTCCAGCAAACAGAATCATCAGAATGACAAGAAATGCAGAGAAGACTAGAGACAGTCCCAAATGATATCGGCATTCTTCTTTTGCCCGATCGATTCTGCCGGAGCCAAGCAGATTGCCTAAAAGAACAGATACAGCATTGCCATATCCATAAACAACAAATAAGAAGATGTTGAATATCTGATTGCCTACATAGTAGGCATCCATGGCCTTTGTCCCTAACTGACCAAATGCCTTGGTAAACAGAGTTGTACCGAATCCAAACAGTGTTTCATTGAGAATCAGAGGTCCGATCTTCTTGAATATAGGAGTGACAAAGTTCTTTGGAAGAGTGAACATTTCTTTCAGTGAGCCAATGAATGAAGGACGCTTAATGATGGCATAGAGGATATTTGTGCATAGTCCAATTCCCTGTGCAATTACAGAAGCAAGAGCAGCACCTTTGATGCCTAATGCAGGTATAGGACCAGCTCCGAATATCAGCAATAGATCCAGCAGGATATTGGATACGGTAGTCAGAATGCTGATCAATAGAGGCAGCTTGGCCTGCCCGATGGAACGGTACATATAGCTGAAGGAGAAGCTCAGGGAGCCAAGCAGAAATGAATACTTGAATATGGAAAGATATTCCATGGCATTTGCACATACAGCCGCATCAGGCATATAGAACCAGCAGATCTGATAGCCAAACAGAGCTGCAAGAATAAACCAGAACAGAGCATTCAACCCTGAAAGGGCAATCATCAGTCCAAAGCTCTTCTTCAGCCGTTCTGTATCATGAGCCCCATAGAACTGAGCACTGAACATGGCAATGCCGCCGATGGTGCCATAGGCAATCATCGAACACAGTGTATCGACCTGAGCAGCCGTGCCTACAGGCGTAACCATTCCAATCCATGAAACCATGATGGTATCTACAATGCTCAGAGCACTTCCTAGAAGCATCTGAAAAGAAAGAGGAACAGCCAGTCGGGTTGTCTTCTGATAGAATTCTTTAGGACCGATCCATTTCTGCAGACGCGAGTTCATAAGGGGATGATATCATTCCAGTCAGAGGCATACAACCAAAAAAACATCCTGTGCGGATTATGCACAGGATGTCAGCTGAAGTATACGTATTCGTCTTCAGGTTTGTTATATTTGGCGATCCTGTATGCATACAGGACAACCGTTTTTCCTTCGTCTCCAACCGGGACCGTTTTTAATGTTCCTTCCACTTCAATCCACATTTCCGGTGTCAGTTCATCAACCTTGATGCCGGTTACAGTAATTCCGCAAAGACTTGTATCCTGCGAACAGCAGACCATGGCTCTGCGGCCCATGATGATGGACTGCTTATAGCCTTTCAGTCTTTCTGCATAATAGCCGCGCAGGATGATCTTCTTGCCATCGTAGGCATCTGGGTGATCAAGAGCATCCATATACCATAGACCATAGTCATCATCTTTGATGTCGATGACTTTTGCGTTGATATCAAATGGCAGAGGACTTTCCTTAAGATCTACAGGAGCACCGAATGCGCCTTCATAGAAGATCTGCGCTTTCTTGTTGATGGCTTTGATATTGCCTCTGAGCATGCGTCTGCTTGTTTCTTCTGTGCAGCGATTGCATATGATGACATCACTGTAGCGCAATTGTTCAAAGATCATGCTGCGCATATTGGTTACGTAAGATTGAAATGTTCTGACATCCACTGTACTCAGTATCTCTACTAGAGGCCAGAAATCAGGCATGTCAGTCAGCAGTGTTTCACTGATGGATTCACTGCCATTGTATTCAATGAATACCTGGCTTGGATGATAGAGGGTATCCAGTTCCAGCATCTTTTCTTTCGTCAGCTGTGTGGATGAGTCAAGAAACTCAATGAATGCAGAATGCTCATCCAAGTACTTTTCTGTATACTCTGTAACACCCTGTTCTAGACAGATGATCAGAGTGCGGCCAATGCCGGCCATGAACTCCTTGTCATTCAGAGTATCCAGTATCAAGGTTGTCTTGCCGCTGTCAAGAAACCCGGTAAACAGATAGACAGGCGTAGGCATGTCAGTTGGCTTTGAACAGAGTCTTCATCTCTGCTTCATCGACATGTTCACCGATGATTGTGATTAGACCCGTCCAGGAAGGAGTGCCATTGCGCACATCAATGCTTCCAGGTACATAATCAAAGAAATACCAGCCGCCATCATTTGCTTTGACAATGCCCTTTGCACGGATAATGTTATCACCGAGTTTGCCAAGAGCTTCTTTCAATTCTTCTGCAGTGTAGGCGTGAACGGTCTGAAAGCCAATAGAATCAAAGACTTCATCGGCATCATGACCATGGTGATGATGATGGTGTTCATGTCCATGATGGTGCTCATGATCGCCATGACAGCAGCATGATTCTTCTTCATCATCGTGATGATGGTGGTGATGCTCATGTTCTTCATCGTTATGATCACCATGTCTGCCGCAGGTGCAAGGTTCGTCTTCTGCATGCTTGCCGCATGTGCACAAGCCTGGATCATTTTCGTCATCTTCATGATTGTGCTCATGATCACCATGACAGCAGCATGATTCTTCCTCATCATCGTGATGATGGTGGTGATGCTCATGTTCTTCATCGTTATGATCACCATGTCTGCCGCAGGTGCAAGGTTCGTCTTCTGCATGCTTGCCGCATGTGCATAAGCCAGGATCATTTTCGTCATCTTCATGATGGTGCTCATGATCACCATGACAGCAGCATGATTCTTCCTCATCATCGTGATGATGCTCATGATTGCTGCAGCAGCATGATTCTTCCTCTTCAGGTTCATCCATTGCTGGGAAGCCATTGCTGCTTCCTGTCATTGCATCGTAGATAGTATTGCCATTCAGCTCATTCCATGGAGTTGTAATGACTCTGGCATTTGGATTCAGTTCTTTGATAATGGCTAAATCTTCTGCAAGTTTCTGTTCAGTAACTGCTTGTGTCCTTGAAAGAATGACGCAGGATGCAGTCGCAATCTGATTGTCAAAGAATTCTTTGAAGTTCTTGTGGTAAATACCACATCTTTCAGCATCTACAACTGTGGAGTAGCTGGAAAGCTCAGTACCTTCTACGCTCTTTACTGCGGTCAGAATATCAGAGAGTTTGCCAACACCGGATGGTTCAATCAGAATGTGGTCCGGATGATAGGTCTCTTCAACCTTTAACAGGGCTTCCTGGAAGTCACCTTTTAAAGTGCAGCAGATACAGCCAGAGTTGATTTCTCTGATCTCTATACCGGCTTCTTTTAGAAAGCCGCCGTCAATTCCAATTTCGCCGAATTCATTTTCGACTAGAACTACCTGTCTGCCGGCAAATACGTCTTTCAGCAGTTTTGATATAAGGGTTGTTTTGCCGGCACCCAAGAAGCCGGATATAACATCAATTTTACTCATCTATATAACCTCTTTTCATTCCTGATTATATACTGAAAGACAAGAAAAGTGAGGGATTTGCTCTAGATGCGCATCATACCGATGGTACAATGAATACAGAGATACAAGACAGATATTGATAATTCTTCTCTGGAGGCAATCATTATGCTTGCAACATCAATTGAGATGCTGAAAGCAGCAAAGAATGGTCATTATGCTATTCCTTCACCTGATTTTGTTGATTCAAATTCCGCAAAGATTTTTATTCAGACTGCTGAACAGCTGAACAGATCGATTATTCTGAGTTCTGCCGAAGTGTATCAATAACTGATGAGTATAAAAGAAACTGCAATGTACAATGTATATGTGCGTGACTATGGTCTTGTTAAAGTACAGAAGAACACTTTTAAGGCATTTGCTATGAGCGATGCAGAAGTAGATCGTTTGGCATCAAGAATATCAAAATTATCTGTTGGGTAGAAATTATTTGGAAGTTAACGATCCCCTCTTCTTTAAATAACTGTTATTTCAATGATAAAAGATGGAAATACACTTCCAACAAATGACAAATGATAACAAACATGGTAATATGATTCCATAAAACAAAAAGGAGGTGCCATAATGATACAAAGACCAGAATATTTGAATTTTCTTGAGGAATGGAAAGATCAGCAGATTATCAAGGTGGTAACAGGTATTCGCCGGTGTGGAAAATCAACAATCTTTCAGCTGTTCCGTGAAAAACTGCTTTCTGAAGATATACTGCCGGAACAAATCATTTCTCTAAACTTTGAAGATGCCGATAATGAAAGTCTCTGTAATTATAAGACCTTATATAAATATGTTAAATCTAGAATGTTAGAAGACAGAATGAACTATATATTTCTTGATGAAATACAGCATGTTAATCAATTTGAAAAAGCAGTTGACAGTTTGTTTATAAAAAAGAATACAGATGTGTATATCACAGGATCCAATGCTTATTTCATGTCAGGTGAATTAGCAACACTCTTATCGGGAAGATATGTAGCGCTAAATATGCTGCCACTTTCATTTAAGGAATATGTCAGTGCATTTGATACATCGGTTACACATGAGGAATTATACCGTAATTATGTTTACAATAGTTCTTTTCCCTATACTGTGTCTCTTAACAATCGTCAGAATATACATATCTATCTAGAGGGCTTGTTTAACACCGTAGTCCTTAATGATATTGTGGGACGTAAAAAGATATCTGATCCTGCTATGCTTAAGAGCGTCATACAATTTATATTTGATAATATAGGAAATACCTGTTCGGCCAAGAAAATATCGAATGCAATGACTAGTGCCGGAAGAAAAATATCAAATCATACTGTTGAGAATTATCTTGATGGCATTACAGAAAGTCTTTTGATGTATCGAGTTGGTAGGTATGACATTAAAGGAAAGGAACACTTAAAGCTTCTTGATAAATATTATCTAGCTGATGTGGGACTGCGTTATTATCTGCTTGGAACATCAAGAGCAGATCAAGGACACACTCTTGAAAATGTAGTGTATTTAGAGCTGCTGAGGCGCGGCATGAAAGTGTATGTCGGTAGGGTGGGATCGGCAGAGGTTGACTTTGTAACCCAGGACTTTGAAGGCAACACAGAAAACTATCAGATCGCTTGGAGTGTAAGAGATCAGAAAACACTTGAACATGAACTCGGACCATTCAATTCGATTCAGGACCATAACCAGAAATATCTTCTGACAATGGATAACGATCCTCCGATATCCTATAATGGTATCCGACAGCAATATGTGCTTGACTGGCTTCTTGATAAATAAATCGTAATTTCCAAAAATCCAACTTATATGAATTCAAAAGTGGCTGGCGCAATTTTATGCCAGCCTTTATGCTAGATTACCTGCATATGAAAAAAGAAATTATACAGATTGATGTGTTCTGCTATAGG
>CALEMD010000016.1 GCA_937902945.1 uncultured Erysipelotrichaceae bacterium
AGGCAATGAAGTCAGTAGATCACAGTATTGGACTTACCATCATAGGTGGAGAACCTGAAGACTGTGTAAAGAAGATCATAGATGAAAATGGATTGAGCAATATTCATTTTGTGCCATTCCTTTCTAAAGAGAGTCTTTCACAATACTATGCAGCTAGTGACATATTTATAATGCCTACTCGGTATGATATATGGGGTTTGGTAATCAACGAGGCGATGTCATTTGGACTGCCAATCATTTCTACAGATAAATGCGTAGCGGCTATGGAATTCAACCGAATAGGTCGGAACGCTCTCATTGTTCCAGCCGATAACGCAGATAAACTGGCAGAAGCTATTATTCAGCTTGTTAGCGACAAAGATCTGAAAAAGAAATTTGAGGAAAATTCAATGTCTGCCATTAAAGATTATTCATTGGAAAATATGGTCAAAGATTTTTTGAAAGCAATAAATATAGCATCCTGATGCTATAATTTATAAAGTGTGAAAGGGTGGGGCATATGAAAAAACTCAAAGTGATGACAATCTTGGGTACTAGACCGGAGATTATCAGACTCAGTGCAACGATCAAAGCATGCGATAGATATTTCAATCATGTTTTGGTACATACTGGACAGAATTATGATGAAAGACTGAATGATATATTCTTTCAAGAACTGGAACTGCGCAAGCCAGATTATTATCTTGACTGTGTTGGAAAAGATCTTGGTGAAACGATGGGCAGCATTATAGCGAAAAGCTATGATGTGATACTGAAAGAAAAGCCGGATGCAGTTTTAGTGCTTGGAGATACGAATAGTGCGCTGAGTGCGATCAGTGCTAAACGATTGAAAACACCGATCTTTCATATGGAAGCGGGCAATAGATGCTGGGATTGGAATGTATCAGAAATGATCAACAGAAGAATTGTTGATGCAATTGCGGATATCAATCTTCCTTATACTGAAAACAGCCGCAGATATCTTTTGTCTGAGGGTATTGACGGAAAAACAATGTTTGTAACAGGATCACCAATGAAGGAAGTTCTTCAGAGTCATATGGATAAGATAGAATCTAGCAATGTACTGGAAGAACTGCAGCTAAAGCCGCATAAGTATATTTTGGTATCAGCACATCGTGAAGAGAATATTGATAATGAAGAAAATTTCATGTCGCTGATGACTGCAATCAACAACATAGCAAAGAAATATAAGATGCCGGTTATTTATTCTACTCATCCTAGAAGCATGAAGTTTATAGAGAAGAGAAAATTCAAGTTTGATCCATTGGTTCAGAATCTAAAACCATTTGGTTTTTTTGATTATAATAAACTTCAGATGAACAGTTATTGTGTGTTAAGTGATTCCGGAACATTAAGTGAAGAAAGTGCAATTCTTGATTTCAATGGTGTGCTGATTCGTACTAGTACTGAGCGACCTGAAGCATTGGATGCCGGTTCGGTCATAATTGGCGGTATTACAACAG
Source organism: uncultured Erysipelotrichaceae bacterium (assembly GCA_937902945.1). Taxonomy (GTDB): domain Bacteria; phylum Bacillota_I; class Bacilli_A; order Erysipelotrichales; family Erysipelotrichaceae; genus Bulleidia. Next base: position 1,464 of record CALEMD010000016.1, read on the forward strand.
AAACAATTGAACAGGCGATTGATCTGTCTGTTTCCATGTTTAGAAATAAAGAGCCTATGGCTGCAGCAAGGGACTATGCGGATACCAATGTATCCTTGAAAGTGGTCAAGATCATTCAAAGTTATACTGATATAGTAAACCGTACCGTTTGGCTGAAAAAATAGTGCATTGACATTATTTTGATAGATTTGCTGAGAGGAGAGCACATGGATACCTCGTATTATGTCATCTGCTTTGTAATTGTACTCTCTGGATATTTCTGGGGAAAGATTGTTAATAAATATGCACCTGCGTTGCGAAAAGTGAATGCAACGGCTCTTGGGATACTTGCGATATTTGGATTGTTTCAAGTGTTCACGTTTTTTGGCATAGCATTTGAATTTCCAGCAGATATGTATCGCATATGC
>CALEMD010000017.1 GCA_937902945.1 uncultured Erysipelotrichaceae bacterium
GGTAGAGCCATGAAAAAGACTTATCAAAAGGTGGCGCTGGCCTATAGCGGCGGACTGGACACCTCAATCATTATTCCTTGGCTAAAGGAAAACTACCACTGTGAAGTGGTGGCGGTGGCCGCCGATGTGGGCCAGGGCAAGGAACTGGATGGCCTGGAGGCGTATTGCTCGGGGCAGAACAGAAGGATTGAATGTGATTCTGTCTATACTGCTTGCGGTAATTGCTTCACTTGCTTCAGCTGTATTTGGGTTCCTGTATATTACAACGAATATTCATAGAAGAGCCCTGGAAGGAGCGGCAAATGCTTCGAAAACTCAGTAATCTGAAAAAACTGATCATACTGCTTCTTGCTGCAGAAACAGCCGCAGTGCTTTTCTTCAGTCTGTTTCTGAATGCACAGGTCATTCTTCCTTCTATTTTTCTGATAATAGAAGCTTTTGTTTTCTATTTTCTCTTTGATCGCTTTGATGTTCTGACACAGGCACAGTCAGCTGGTGTTAAAAATATACTTGGCACAGCTGCTAGAGAAGCATATCTGTTCGGCGGAACAGGCATGGTCATCTATGATGACAACTATGTCATCACATGGATGAGCGAATTATTCACGGAAAGAGGAATAAGCCGATTGGGCACAAAGCTGCTGGAATGGCTGCCGGAAGCAGATGATCTGATTGCCGGAAGCAGTGATCTTGCAAAAGTGCAGCTTGATCAGAATATCTATGAGATCTCCCGCAAGGAAGATGCTCCAATCCTGTTTTTCAGAGATGTTACGCAATTGGAAAAATACCGTCTGAAAGCTGCTGAAGAACAGATTGTTATTGGACAGACTAACTTTGATAACTACGATGAGAGTACATTGTATGAAGACGAGAATAATAAGGCTTTGATCAGTGCAACTGTACGGACACCATTGACAGAGTACTGCAAAGATCATGGTATTCTGCTGAAGAGAATGGATAATTCGAGATATCTGATGGTTCTGAATGAGAAGATATTCAGCGACTTGGTTGCCGATCATTTTTCCGTGCTGGCAAAAGTCCGCAAGGCATCACAGAAGCAGGAAGTGTCTATTACTTTATCCATGGCATTTGCCCGCGGTGCTAAGAATTATGAAGAACTGGATGATATGGTAGCAAACCTGATGGACTTAGCGCAGACTAGAGGCGGCGATCAGGTTGCAGTGCAGAAAAAGGGTGAAGATGTTAAATATTTCGGCGGCTCAACAGAGGCAACCGAGAAGCGCAGCCGGGTCAGAGTAAGAGTTATTGCCCATTCACTCAGAGAAGTCATCAATCGCAGCAGCAATGTAATTATCTGCTGTCACAAAGAGGCGGATTTTGACTGCATGGGAGCTGCAATCGCAATGAGCAGAACTGTACAGGCAATGAACAAGACAGCATTCATTATTGCGCGCACTGGCGGAATTGAAGAAAAGCTCAAGCAGACAATGGACAGGTATGCAGATAGATTGGAAAAAGAAGTTTCATTTGTAACTGAAAGCGAAGCATTGAATCAGCTGAAGGATGATTCGCTGGTAATCATGGTTGACCATCATAGTGTAAAGCAGTCCAATGGCCCGCAGGTGCTTGAAAAGGCGAAGCGCGTTGCTGTCATTGACCACCATAGACGCATAGCCAATATGGGTGTTGTGCCGATGCTTGTATATATTGAAGCAGGGGCGAGCAGTTCCTGTGAACTGATTGCAGAACTGATTCCGTATATCTGCAGTTCTGCAGAACTCAGCGACCTGGATGCGACAATCATGCTTGCAGGCATGACAATCGATACTGGACGCTTTAAGACAAGAACAGGGTCAAGAACATATGATGCGGCCAGCTATCTGCGTCAGTACGGTGCAGATCCAATGCTGGCAGATGAATTCCTGAAAGATACATATGATGAATTTGCACTGAAGGCAAGTATTATGGCGCAGGGTCATCAGTATAAAAATGGTATTATGATTGCCCCAGTTAAGTCAGCCATTGTGACAAGAAGTCTGATGTCGCAGACAGCAGACAGCATGCTGGAGATACAGGATGTCAATGCGGCATTTGTCATTGCCAATGACTCAGATGATGAAACGGCAATCAGTGCCCGCAGCAATGGCAGAATCAATGTGCAGCTTATTATGGAGCACATGAAAGGCGGCGGACATATGACTGCAGCTGCTATGCAAAGACCGAAGTGCAGCATAGATGATCTGCAGAAAGAACTGCTGGAGGCTATAGATACGTATTTCAAGGAGGAACAGGATGAAAGTAATACTGAAAAGTGATGTTAAAAAGGTAGGCAGAAAGGGCGAGGTATTGGAAGTTGCAGATGGATATGCCCGTAATTTTCTGATTGCAAGAGGATTGGCTGTGCAGGCTACTGAGAAGAGCCGGCAGATACTGCAGGAACAGAATGAAAAGGCAAAGGAAGAAGATGCCGCAAACAAGAAGAAAGCAGAAGAACTGGCAGAACAGCTGTCCAAGATGACTCTGCAGTTTCATGTGCACAGTGGAAAAGAAGGGCGTGTATTCGGTTCTGTTTCTACAAAGCAGATTGCGGAAGAACTTGCCAAGAAGAATATCACCGTTGATAAGAGAAAGTTTCTAGACAGCACACCAATCACAAGTCTGGGTGTAACGAAAGTTAAAGTAGAATTGTACAAAGATGTGATTGCAACGATCAGCTGTGAATTGAAAGGCAGCGAGAAGTAAGCATATGCCTAACACATTGCCATCAGCGCCGGAGGCGGAAGCGAGTCTGCTTGGGACAATGCTGGTATATTCCAGCTCTGCCCGTACAGCGATTGAAGAAGGACTCAATGAAGATGATTTTTATCTGGATGTAAACAGACGTGTTTTTACTGCGATTCAGAGCCTGTATCATGATGGCAGTCCGGTTGATCTTGCAACAGTCAGTACAAGACTGAAAGATCAGAATCAGCTTGATGCAATCGGCGGTCTGCAGTATCTGACGGTACTGAGTGAGGCAGCTGTTACAAGTGCTAATACCAAGAACTATGTCAATCTGATTCATGACAAGGCGATTATGCGCCGTCTTATTGAAGCAGCACAGGAAATTACCGCCGAAGGTCTGCAGGGACAGGAAGATGTCAATGCCTATCTTGATGATTCAGAAAAGAAGATTCTGAATGTTTCGCGAAACCGCAGAACAACTGCCTTCAGAGAAACACAGGAACTGGTAAGCAGCGTAGTTGAAGGCATCCGCAGGATGTCTGAACAGCATTCGGATATTACTGGGGTTAAAACGGGATTTGATGATCTTGATCGTACAACCCATGGATTTCAGCGAGGAGATCTGATTATTCTTGCGGCTAGACCTGCCATGGGAAAGACTGCAGTTTCACTGAATCTGGCAATGGAAGCGGCCGTCTGTCAGCCTTCACAGGCAGTATGCATTTTCTCACTGGAAATGCCGGCAGAACAGCTTGCTGTACGTATGCTCAGTGCCCGCAGCGGTGTGACCAATGATAAACTGAAGACTGGCAATGGACTCAATGATGCAGACTGGAATAAAATCAATGAGGCAGCAAGTGAATTGAAAGAAGCCAACATCTATATTGATGATTCGCCAAGTGTCAAAGTAGCTGATATTTTCAGCAAAGCAAGACATCTGCAGGCAGAACATATACAGCTGATTACCGGCAGTTCCCGCGGCGGTGATTTCAACCGTCAGCAGGAAGTGTCTGATATATCCAGAAATCTGAAGGCTTTAGCAAGAGAACTGAAGGTGCCGGTTATTGCCCTTTCACAGCTGAGCCGCAGTGTTGAATCAAGAGAAAACAAGAGACCTATGCTGAGTGACCTGCGTGAATCAGGAGCATTGGAGCAGGATGCAGATATTGTTATGATGCTTTACAGAGAAGCATATTATGACGAACAGATTAAAGCGGAAGCAGATAAAATCGGCCGTGAGAATCTGGAATTGAACATTGCCAAGCATAGAAACGGTCAGACTAGAAAAGTTATGTTCTCGTTTGAACCGGATGTAAGCAAGATTATGGGAGTGGATAATTATCACGAAGCGGAATGAAGAAAATACTAACCATTGCAGTATGCTTTATAGCAGCTGTACTGATCGCTGTGTTTGTTCCGACCTTTGCGGAGACATATTCCGGAGCAAGTTTTTCTGCAGTATCTGCACAGCAGGAAAGCGTACTGACTCAGAAAGTGGAATCTGTTTCAGCGGAATCAAGAGAGGTCAGCAAAATATTCAGCAATGGACAGCTGATCGGCATACTGACAGATCAGAGTTATCTGGATACGTTTTTAAACCGAGTATATAAAGATGAATATGCCGCAGATTTCCCGGACTCATCTGTTTCCTTAGGGCAGGATGTATATGTGGTTAAGGAGATAAGCAATCTTGTCTATGACAATATTGATGCAGAGATCTGCAGCTATCTGAAAGATAATAATCTGTTTTCACTGCAGGCAGCCTCTGTAGAATTTTCTGATGAAAACGGAGTATATGCAGAGATATATGTAAGAGACACTTCAATATATGAAAATGCTCTTTCAACATATCTAAGCTACTTCATTGATTCAGATTCACTTTCATTGCTGAGTCAGGGTCAGAAAACAGAAGAACTGAAGACATACGGAAGCCGTTATACAGGCATATCAATTTCTCAGACAGTCATTGTTGATGAGGCGTCCTGTGCACCGGCAGACAGCATTATGACAACCGAAGAAGAAGTGCTGCATTATCTGGAATACGGAACCAAGACGGATCTTGAATACTATACCGTTGAGCAATATGACACAGTTGCCGGCGTAGGCGCAAAGAACTATGGTCTTTCTGCTACCCAGGTAATGAATATCAACCGTGACAAGATACAGAGCACCGACCAGGTTCTCAGTGAAGGAGAACAGCTGTGCGTTACATACTTTGAATCACCGATTGATATCGTTATTGAAAAAGAAAGCATGAAGAAAGAACCGATCTATCCGGAAACAGTATATGAGGAAGATGAAACTCTGCGGGAAGGGAATACCCAGGTGCTGCAGACCGGCATCAATGGCAGCAAGAATACGCTGTACGATGAGAAATGGATCAATGGTGTGCTGGTTTCAGGTACTCAGATATCCAGTGTTGATACATTGCAGCCGCAGAATGAAGTGGTTGCAGTCGGTACACTGCAGCTTTCAGGATATGGAACAGGATCATTCCGCTGGCCTGTAGACAACCCGACAATAACATGTCTTTGGGGATGCTATGCAGGGCATAGAGCCATTGATATACAGAATGCATATAATCACTATGGCAATATATATGCGGCAGATAATGGAGTCATTGAAGAAGCTGGCTACAATGGCATCAATGGCAACTATGTAGTTATCGATCATCAGAATGGCTATGAGACATATTATGGACATATGAATGTACCATGCTTCTATGAAGTAGGAGATACTGTTGAAAAGGGAGATATTATCGGTCAGCTTGGCATGACAGGTGTTGCGACCGGACCGCATACGCATTTCTTTATCATGTATAACGGCGAAAGAAAGAATCCATGTGATGGATTCCTGGATTGCTGAGTATGAAGTTTACCATGTTTGCCAGCGGTTCTAAGGGCAATAGCTTCCTTGCTGAAAGCAGGAAGACAAAGATTCTCATTGACTGCGGAACCACTAGAAAGTATCTGAAGAACTGCATGGATGCAGTGCATGTGTCTGTCTCAGATCTGGATGCAGTTGTTATAACCCATGCGCATAGCGATCACGTATCGCAGATTGCAATGTTCAAGGACTGCCGGATCTATTCTCCGGTGAAACTGCCGGATATATCGGCAGAGATCGTCAGACCGGGAATGGATATTGAAATCGGCGATATGATACTCTCGCCTCTAGCCCTGTCCCATGATGCATCGAATACAACAGGCTATATTCTGAAGTGCCAGAATGAACAGCTGGATTATGTTACGGATACAGGATATCTGAACAGTGCATATTATCCGGCCTTGAAGAATGCAGATTATATTATTATGGAAAGCAATCATGATATAAGCATGCTGATGGGATCCAGACGCCCGCAGTATGTGAAGTCAAGAATCTGTTCTGATTATGGACATCTGTGCAATGAAGACTGTGCAAGAATACTGGATCGGATTGTAACGGAAAGAACACAGAGCATTATTCTGGCTCATATCAGTCAGGAAGCAAATACCTGTGAGAAAGCATTGGCAGTAAACAGAGAATATCTGCTGAAGCAGCATGCAGGGAAACTGAATCCGGCATTGATGCTGCATGCAGCAGGACAGTATGAAATGATACAGGGAGGAGAAGACAATGAAAAAGTGGATTCCAGCAGCTGTTGCTGTGCTATTGGTTTGGAATATATGTCTGAGCGTGTGGGTGGCGGGCATACAGATGCAGCCCTCTGCCAGCCAGACTGTCTCAGGAAATGAGACAACGATTGTAAACAACACGATCAGCGGGTACACCACAGATATTACAGAGACTGCCGCAAAGGTACAGCCGGCTATTGTCATTGTCCGTGCCTATCAGGAAGGTGCTGAGATATCCGCAATCAGCGGTGTGGTTTACAGCTATACAGATAAAACAGCTTACATTGTTACCAATGCGTCGATCACCAATGGCGCATCGGAATTGGAAGTGCAGTTTGACAATGGGGAACAGATGAAAGCAGAAATCTGCGGTACAGATTCTCTGAATGATATAGCATTGCTGAAAGTGAAACCTGAATTTGATGTTGCGCCAATAGAACTGGGTGATTCAGATGCGGCAACCCATGGTGAATACGCAATTGCCATTGGCGGCCGTTCCAATGATACACAGAATTCCGCCATCAGCTTCGGTGTTATCTCTGCTCCAGGACAGATAGTGAGAACGCAGACATCAGAAGAAATTACTGTGAACTGGGTTTCGAGCATTGTCGCAAGTGATATTGCAGTCAATTCTTCCAATACCGGCGGGGCATTGGTAAATCTGAACGGCGAACTGATTGGACTGCTGTCACGGAGCATCAGTGCTTCATCCTCTGTTGCAGGAGTATCTGGTTCACTGGCAGTGAATGAAATAAAGATCATTGCGGAACAGCTGAAGAACAGCACCACAGTCTCTAGAGGCTATCTAGGTGCAATTGGAACAAGCATAGAAGATCTGACTGTCTATCAGAAGAGTTCGCGTTCCATTCCGCTAGACACCGCTTCAGGTGTTTTAGTTACCTATGCAGAAGCTGATTCTCCTGCTGCTATGGCAGGGATTGCTGCAGGTGATGTCATACTGCAGATACAGGATTTCAAGATTGCAGATACACAGAGTCTGCGGGAAGCATTGTATTCACTGCCGGCTGGAACTGCGGCAGGAGTTACAATTCTGCGCAATGGCGAGCAGACTAGCGTAAGCGTAACTCTGCAATGATACGCATTATTGCTGTCGGCCGTATGAAAGAGGAATGGATGAGTGCAGGTGTGCAGGAATATCTCAAAAGAATCCGTCCCTATGAGAAAATCGAAGTGATAGAAGTGCCGGATGAAAAAGCACCGGAAAAGAATTCTGATGCACAGAACCGACAGGTTATGCAGACTGAAGGAGAAAAAGTCCTGAAAAGAATCAAGGAACAGGAATACGTCATTCTCCTTGATCTGAAGGGAAAAGAGTATTCTTCCATGCAGATGGCAGAAAAGATACGGCAGCTGCATACTTATTCATCAAGTACCATTGATTTTGTGATCGGCGGATCGCTTGGTGTCAGTGAAGAACTGATCAAGCGGGCAGATATGCGATGGAAACTGTCAGAATGCACATTTCCGCATCCTCTGTGCCGCCTGATTCTGAGTGAGCAGATATACCGCTGCATGAAGATTCTGAACCATGGACCCTATCATAAATAGGCTTGAATTCATATTGAAAGCGCTTGATAGTTCAAGGGTGTTAGGTTAGAATAAATATAGTCAATGAAACAGGAGGAAAACATATGAAGCAAATTTCAGTCACAGTCGTTGACCCTGTTGGATTACATGCTCGTCCAGCTACTGTTGCAGTAAATGCTGCCAGCAAGTTCAAGAGCGAAGTTAAGGTAGCCTACAAAGGCCGTACCGTTAACATGAAATCCATCATGGGTGTAATGTCATTGGGCATCCCTACACAGTCAGAAATCACCGTTACTTGTGAGGGTGATGATGAAGACGTAGCGGTTAAGACAATTGAAGAAGTTCTGCGTGCTCAGAAAGTAATTGCCTAAATAAATAATCAAAACGGGAGATGCCGATGAGCGTCTTCCTTTTTTTACCATCCGCGAAAGGGAGAAATGACATGGACGCAAAAGAAAACTATCAGTGCTGGCTTCATAATCCGAATTTGGATGAAAATCTTAAAAAAGAAATGGAACAGATGGATGAAACAGAGATCAACGATGCCTTTTATACGAATATTGCATTCGGTACAGCAGGCATGCGCGGCGTCATGGGAGCGGGCACCAATCGCATAAATATCCATACAATCCGCAAAGCAACTGCCGGATTTGCGGCATATATCTGTGCTGAGGGAGAGAAAGCACAGCAGCAGGGCATAGCCATCGGCTATGACAACAGACATCTTTCCCGCGAACTGGCTTTTGATTCGGCGGCAGTTCTAGCAGTGCATGGAATCCGCAGCTATGTCTTTGAAAGTCTGAGACCGACACCGGAGCTGAGTTTTGCGACAAGATACTTGAAATGCGCCGGCGGCATCATGATCACTGCCAGCCATAATCCAAAGCAGTATAACGGCTATAAGCTTTATGATGACAAGGGATGCCAGCTGATTCCTGCTCTTGCGGACAAGGTAATTGACTGTGTCAATGCCATAACGGATGAACTGAGCGTCAAAGCAGATCCGAGTGAGGAACAGAAGAAGCTGATTACGGTTATCGGCAAGGATATTGATGAGGAATACTATCGCAATGTCATGAGCATTCAGCTGAATCCGGATGTGCAGAAAGAGAATGTATCCATCGTCTTTTCGCCGGAACATGGCACAAGCAATATTCCTGTACGCGAGATACTGAAAAGATGCGGCTATACAGTGATACCGGTTTTAGAGCAATGTGATCCAAATCCTGACTTTGCCAACACACCGACACCGAACCCGGAACAGCCAGGTGCTTATGAACTGGCTTTGAAATATGCTGAAAAGAACCATGCGGATATAATTCTGGTATGTGATCCAGATGCAGATCGCATGGGCGTAGGCGTATATACCGATGGTCATTATGAACTGCTGACGGGGAATCAGTCTGGATCAGTACTGATTGAATACATTCTGTCACAGCTTGTGAACAAGCATGCAATGCCGCAGAATCCGGTTATGTTCAACACGATCGTCACAAGCGACTTAGGTGAGAAGATTGCAGCAAAGTACGGAGTTGCTACAGAGAAGACTCTGACCGGTTTCAAGTTCATAGGGGAGAAGGTTGCTGCCTATGAAGTGAATCATCTGCGCAATTATGTATTCGGCTATGAAGAGAGCTATGGCTCTTTGATTAAGCCGTTTGTAAGAGATAAGGATGCACAGCAGGCCTGCCTGATGCTTGCAGAAGCCGCGTGCTACTACAAAGCACTTGGAAAGACACTGATGGATGTATTGGAAGATACATACAGAGAACATGGATTCTATAATGAATCGCAGGTTTCCATTGAACTGTCTGGTGAAGCGGGTGCTAAGAAGATTGAAGAGATCATGAGTACGCTGCGCAAAGATGGACTGAAGGAAATTGCCGGTCATAAAGTAAATGTATCCGAGGACTATGAACTGCTGAATAGAACTGTGCAGGGCAGAACAGAGGAAATAACCGGGTTTACAAAATCCAACGTTCTGAAATACTATCTGGATGATGGTTCTTGGATTGCAGTCAGACCTAGCGGAACAGAACCGAAGATCAAGATCTACTTCTGTGTATGCAGCACTTCCTCTGAAAAGTCACTGGAAAAAGCGGAAGCATATCATAAGGCAATGTCTGAATTGACTGAAAACTGAACAGATAAGGGCGGATGTATAACATATCCGCCTTTTTTTACGCTTTGGCTGATGATATGATAGATATAGCAAACACAACATACTGGGAGGATTTCAATCCATGGATAAGGCTAAAATCATTGAGAGCTTTCATCAGGGAAACTGTATTGAAGCGTATCGTCTGTTCGGAGCGCATTTTGCATATGAAGGAACAGAGGGTGTACGTTTCAGTGTTTATGCACCTCATGCAGTCAATGTCAGTGTCATTGGCAGTTTTAATGGCTGGGATGAGACACAGAACAGAATGGAAAGAACGGACTCCACAGGAATCTGGAGTGTATTTATCAAAGATGTTAAGGAATGGGAATGCTACAAATACAGAATTGAAGATAGAAGAGGCAGAAAGATAGACAAGGCTGATCCCTATGCTTTCTATAGTGAAACCAGACCTGAAACTGCCAGCAAGATATGCAATCTGAATGATATTTCCTGGAATGATACAGAGTGGATGCATCACCGTGACAAGAATATAGATAAGCCTGTCAGCATCTATGAAGTCTATGCTGGAGGATGGAAGACAAACGGAAAGTATCCGTATACCTATGGCATGATGGAAGAGAATCTCATTCCGTATGTTAAGAAACATGGCTTTACGCATATAGAATTGATGCCTCTGACAGAATATCCATTTGATGGATCTTGGGGATACCAGGCATCCGGTTACTATTCAGTCACAAGCCGCTATGGCAATCCAAAGGAATTTGCGTCATTTGTCAATGCCTGTCATGCCAATGGCATAGGCATCATTATGGATATGGTGCCAGTGCATTTTGTAAAAGATGCTTATGGACTGCGCCAGTTTGATGGTGAGCCGCTGTATGAATACAGAAAACAGACAGACGCTGAAAGCGAATGGGGAACATTGAACTTTGATCTGTGGAATGAAGAAGTGCGTTCATTCCTTATCTCCAGTGCTTCTTTCTGGTGTGAGGTCTATCACATTGATGGAATCCGTGTTGATGCAGTATCCAACCTGATTTATTGGGGAGGCAACAGAGACCGCGGTACAAATGAAGGATCATTGGCATTCATCCGGCGTATGAACTATTTCCTCAGCAAGGAATATCCTGGCGTCATGCTGATAGCTGAAGACAGTTCTGATTTTCCGAATGTAACCCGTCCAACAGTTGATATGGGTCTTGGCTTTGATTACAAGTGGGATCTTGGATGGATGAATGACACATTGAAATACTATGCAACAGATCCGATCTACAGAGTCTGGGATCATAATAAAATCACATTTTCTATGGCTTATTTCTATTCAGAGAAATTCATCATGCCATTCTCACATGATGAGAATGTGCACGGCAAGAAAACAATTGTTGATCGCATGTGGGGCGATTATGATCAGAAGTTCTCACAGTGCCGCAACTTATATGCATACATGTATGCTCATCCGGGCAAGAAGCTGAACTTCATGGGCAATGAAATTGCCATGTTCAGAGAATTCGATGAACAGAAACCGGTTGACTGGTTCCTGCTTGACTATGAAAGACATGATGCATTCCTTCGCTACTTCACAGATCTGAATAAAATCTACCTAAGCCATCCATGCCTTTATAAGTTTGATTATGATATGAAGGGCTTTGAATGGATGGACGCAGACAATGCTAAGCAGAGTGTATATTCCTTTGCTAGAAGTGATGAATCTGAATTCATTGTCTGCATTATGAACATGACTCCGACAAGCTATGAAAAATTCCCTGTATTTGTACCGGCAAAGGGTACGTATACAGAAATACTGAATTCTGAAAAGGATATCTATGATGGCTGCAATATGTGCAACTACAAGCCGATTGCATCTCACGCATCAAAAGCTGATTCTAAGTTTAAAGATCAGATAGAGATCCGCTTAGCACCATTTGCGGCAGTCTGGCTGAGCATGCCAAGAACGAAGACCCGTTCAGCAGTGAAGAAGACTGGCACAAAGACTGGAAAAAAGGAATAACAGGTACAAATCTGAATTTTATGTGATGAAGGCAGAGTTGGCATACGCGGCTTTGCCTTTATGTTATAATACTTCCGTTATGGCAATTATAGAGGCGTTTCTGGATGATTTCGGCAGTGTTACGGTGAATGTTTCCCACCTGTATTATGGCGGACATATAGATGGCTTTTACTTATGCAACGCAGATGGATACTGCAAAGACTGTCTGATACGCAATGTGGAAGAAAGAGAAACCGATGTCAGATACAATCTGACAATACCGGCTGAATATGAATTCGGAAAGAAATACATACTGCATGAATCACATGGGCAGCATACTGTTCTGAAGAATCGCTTTATTGTGCGTTCTAAGCAGTTTGATCGCCTATTTTCCTATGATGGCGAAGATCTAGGCTGCAGCTATACACCTTCATCGAGCAGTTTTGCACTGTGGGCGCCAACTGCAAACAGCGTTCTTCTGAAAACAATTGAAAAGAATACAGTGCATGTCTATGCAATGAATCGCACTGACAGGGGCGTGTGGCGATGCAAGGTTCCTTCAGACTTGAAACATGCATTGTATGTCTACTTAGTGGAAAGAAATGGCGAAGTAGTTCAGACTGTGGATCCATATGCTCTTTCGAGCAATGCCAACAGTGAGATGAGCGCGGTAATTGATCGCAGTGAAATAGAAAGCATACAGGATTATCCTCTGAAGACAGTTATGCACAGTGCCTGCGACGCAGTCATCTATGAATGCAATGTTCGGGATATGACATCCAGTACAATGTCGGGCACCGCAGAACATGGAACATTTGCGGCTCTTTCACAGAGCGGCACTGCATGGAAGGGCTATCCAACCGGATTGGATTATCTGACTTCTTTAGGCATCACGCACGTTCAGCTGATGCCGGTTACAGATTTTGCAACAGTTGATGAAGAACATCCAGGACGAGGTTACAACTGGGGATATGATCCGATTCAGATTATCAGTTTAGAAGGTTCCTATTCCAGCAATCCGAGAGATCCATATGCTCGGATGAAAGAATTCAGACAGCTGTGCTGCAGACTGCATGAAAGAAATATCCGCATCAACCTTGATCTGGTCCTGAATCATATGTATGATGTTTCTTCTGCAGCCTTTGATAAGGTGCTCCCATATTATTATTTCCGCTATAACGAGTCAGGGTATCTGTCCAACGGCTCATACTGCGGCAATGATCTTGATTCGCTGAGACCGATGATGCGCAGCTATTTCATCCACGCAGTACGCACATTGATGCAGCTTTATGGGATAGATGGATTCCGCTTTGACCTGATGGGAATTCTTGACATAGATACAGTAAATGCCATTGCGGCATGCGCAAGAGAGATCAAGCCTGATGCAATGATATATGGAGAAGGATGGAATATGCCGACATCCATGCCTGATCAGCTTAAGGCAACGATAGAAAATCAGGGTATGATGGACAATGTCGGCTACTTCAATGACTACTTCCGCGATGTTGTCAAAGGAAAGACGAGTGATGATCAGAAGTATGATCAGGGATATCTCACAGGAAATCTGAACATGGCATTTGATATGTGCAGTGCTCTGTCTGCCAATGCTCTGACAGATCCGTATTTCCAGAGATTCAATTCTCCGTGCAAGAGCATCAATGCCTTAGAGACACATGACAATGCAACAGTGTGGGATAAGATGCATGCATGCTGTGAAAATGAAACCAGAGAAGTCCGTCAGAAGAGACAGAAGATGATGATTGCCTGTACATTGTTTGCTCAAGGTGTACCTTTCCTTCATCAGGGAGAAGAGTACGCAGGCACTAAGGCAGACAACTCGAATTCCTACAATGCCGGTGACAGCATCAATGGCATGAATTATGAACGCATGGTTACCAATCGGCATATTCTTGAGTACACAAAGAGATGCATAGCTCTGCGCAGAGAACATTCAGCTTTCCGACTTGGAAGCAGCTCTGAGATGCACAGGCGTGTACACTTTGTGATTGTTGATGGCAGTATGGTGACATATAGAATGGATGCTTCTGAGGATGATCCGGAAGGACTGATGCTGTGCATCAATCCGTCTGTGAATATGCATCTGCTTCATACAGAAGAATCCTATGAAATACTGTTTGATGAAGAAGGTCTGCCGCAGTCGGGCAGTACAAAGGAGATCCAGGTGCCTGCGTGCAGTGTTATTGTATGCCGCAGCAGTGAGGACAAATAAATGGGAATACTAAACCTGTTCAGCAGTGAGAAAAGACATTATGCCCAGGCAGAGTCAATGCAGAAGAAGATCCTGGCAAAAGAAGAAACATATAAAGCAATGAGTGATGAACAGCTGCAGTCAATGACGCCGCAGCTGCGCAGCAGACTGGCA
>CALEMD010000018.1 GCA_937902945.1 uncultured Erysipelotrichaceae bacterium
CTGAAAGCCTACTATATTATAGAGAGAGGCTTCCGCATTATCCTGACGCAGCTGTACTACTGCATAGGGACGCTTGCCTTCGTGCTCAAGACCAACCGGCTTCATAGGTCCAAACAGCAATGTATCGCGGCCTCTTTTAGCCATGGTCTCAAAAGGCATGCAGCCTTCGAAATAGACTTCTTTTTCAAAGCTGTGCAAAGCCGCCGTTTCCGCGGTGATGACAGCCTGATAGAACTGCTCAAACTGATCAAAGTCCATTGGGCAGTTGATATAATCCGCGCTCCCTTTATCATATCTTGACTTCTTATATGCTTTGCTCATGTCTATGGATTCATATGTAACAATCGGAGCCGCCGCATCAAAAAAATAGCAGTACTGGTCATCTAAATAATTCTGGATGGCCTGTGCGATAGGTTCAGAGCTAAGCGGTCCTGTCGCTATGACGGCTGGCGTTTCAGGAATAGATGTCTGTTCTTTGCTGATAACAGTGATAAGAGGATGGCTGCGTACAGCGGCTGTTACTTCCTCTGCAAACTTTTCACGATCTACAGCCAATGCACTGCCTGCCGGCACTCTGGAATGATCTGCAGCAGTCATGATCAAAGAACCGATCATGCGCATTTCCTGCTTTAAAAGTCCCACTGCATTATTGAGTGCATCAGAACGCAGTGAGTTTGAACAGACCAGTTCTGCAAATTGATCACTGGTATGAGCTGCTGAATGCTTTTCCGGTTTCATTTCCACCAGGGTAACGGCAATGCCGCGGCCTGCCAGCTGCCAGGCTGCTTCGCATCCTGCCAGACCGGCACCAATGACTTCTGCCTTTTTTATATCTTTGCTATTCGTCATCCTTCTTCACAGTCTTTTTCTTTGCGGTTTTCTTTGCGGTCTTCTTCTTTGCTGTCTTGCGCACTGTCTTCTTCACTTCTGCATTCTCTGCAGTGCCTTTTTCTGATTCCTTCTGTGCTTTCAGACGGTCCTTCTTGGAAATGATCTCAACCCCGTCAAGAGATTCCATGTAATGGCATTTTGGAAATGCACTGCATCCCAAAAAATATGTTCCATATCTTGATTTGCGTTTCAGCAATTCAGATCCGCACTTAGGACACATCTTTCCTGTCGGTTCCGGTTTTTCAGTTGTTTGCGTGTAACCA
>CALEMD010000019.1 GCA_937902945.1 uncultured Erysipelotrichaceae bacterium
CATGTTTCGATCTGTTCTATGCCTGTACACTGGATTAAAATGGATGAAGTGGAAGATAAGCAGAAAGGCATAGAACAGATCGAAACATGGTACAGAACGAAAACACCAGAACAGAACTATTGATCGGCAATGAAGGCCTGCAGAAACTGCGCAATGCATGTGTTTTGGTTGTGGGAGTAGGAGGAGTCGGTTCTTTTGCGGCAGAAGCATTGGCACGTACCGGAATCGGACATCTGATTCTGATTGATAATGATGCAGTATCACTATCCAATCTGAATCGGCAGATCATGGCAGTATACGATACAGTGAATATAGATAAAACAAAAGCAATGCAGAACAGAATTGCATCATACAGCAGATGTCATGTGGATGCGGTGAACCGCTTCTTCAATGGACAGGATACAGCAGAGATTCAGCAGGCAGATTTTGTGATTGATGCGATTGATACAATCACCAGCAAGCTTGACCTCATCGAAGCATGCCATCTGAATAACACCCCTTCCATTCACAGTCTTGGCATGGGAAACAGACTTGATCCTTCAAGTGTCAAAACAGCATTGCTTGATAAAACAAGCGGAGATCCATTGGCTCGGTGCATGCGTTCAGCGGCAAGGAAAAGAAAAATAGACTATCCGATACATGTGCTGTTCTCTGATGAAACACCGCATGTACAGAATCAGATTGTGGATCCTGAAGGTGCTACCCGCAAAGAACAGATCCCTCCGGCAAGCTGCATATTTGTACCGGCAGCGGCGGGACTTCTTGCGGCTAGCGTCTGTGTTCGATATATTCTGAAAGGAACCTTTGAATGAAAACAACAACTGCAAAAATCCGCAGCAGCATTATTTCTGTATATGCATTATACGGATGCATAGCCAGCTGCACATATGGCTTGATCCGCATTATACCGGCATTCTGGGAAAATGGTCTGCTGTATGAGGATCAGGTTTCGATTGCCATTATGATGGCTCTTATATTCATAGGTTTTCTGATTGCGGCATTCATTAGAAATTCGAACATCCAGGCGCAGATCCGCTTTAAGGAATATGCAGTGCATTCTTCTTTGAATCAGGATCATATAGAAGAGATAGGACGCAGCAATATCTATGCGGGTGATAACTGGCTTGGATATGCGCAGGGAGTAGAATACCGCTTCTGGCATCGCAGTGAAATACAAAGCATTGAATATGCGTTTCCGCCAATTGAAGGAAAGAAACAGGTAAAATTAAAGCTTGTCACTAAGGACAAGCGGACAGTCTTTCTTATCTATGCAATAGATGCAGACATGGATCTGCTGTCTGAACTGCGCAGCTGGCTGTATAAGGGTGAAAGCTATGCTGAGCAGATGAGCATGGCGCTGGATGAACCGCAGGAAAAGACTGAAGCAGTACCCACGCAGACAAAAGGAGTCAGCCGTACATTCAAGATTGCGGCAGTGATACTGATAGCAGCTTTGATTCTGCTTCTGTTCTTTGTGATACTTATGTACATGAAGAACAGACACAGCATGCCCCAGCAGTCTAATGACGGATATTATCTGTATGTGATGTCAAAGATCCAGCCATACATAAATGGCTGATTGTGTATATTGACTTTGGGTCAGGATACATTATGATGGGTATACAAAAAATGGAGGTGTTCTCATGAGTGAATTCAATCGTGAAAATGTGTATACGGATGATCAGGATTCTCTGCGTTCGTACATAGTAAAAGTATTTACAAAGATGGGTATTGCAATGGCCATTACGGCAGCTGTTGCGTTTGTATGCTATCTGAATCTCTATAACGGAGGTTTCCTGTATAAAGCATTGGTACAGATGCCATTCCTGATGTGGATTGCAATGTTTGCACAGATTGGCGTATGCATTGCCTTTACAGCAGGATTGCAGAAGATGCAGAAAAGCACCGTAACGATACTGTTTTATGCCTATGCTGCATTGACAGGCATATCATTCAGTTTCCTGCCATTTGCATATGGGGTTGATACGGTATTTGAAGCATTTGCCTTTGCGGCAGTTATGTTCATCAGCTGTGCTGTCATTGGACACAACACAAAGGTAGATCTATCAAA
>CALEMD010000020.1 GCA_937902945.1 uncultured Erysipelotrichaceae bacterium
TGATCATGATCTCTCCCCTGCAGCACCAGCGGAAGCAGTATATTGTCCTGTACATTGAATGTATCAAGCAGATTGAAGTCCTGGAAGACAAAGCCCAGGTTGTCTCTGCGGAATGCAGAAATATCTCTTTCTCTGATAGATGTTGTTTCTTTCCCGTTCAGCTTGACACTTCCGCTTGTCGGCTTATCCAGCGAGGCTAATATGTTCAGAAGCGTAGTCTTTCCGGAGCCGCTTTCTCCCATGATGGCTAGATACTCACCTTCCTCAACAGAAAAAGTCACACTGCTCAATGCCTGAACACTGTTTGTCCCCAATCTTGTTGTATAGATTTTCTTTAAATTCGTTACTTCCAGCAGCGCCATATATGCAATCCTCTTTTCATGCTTTCAGATTAGATGATATACAGCATCTATTCCATCGATTCACCTTACATACTTTCTATTTAACTTACATTCCTGCAAGTTCCCAATCCTATCAGCATCTTTGTTCCGCTTCCAATCTCTGATTCAATTCTGATCGTATTGCCCAGCTTGTCGAGCACCTTGCGGCATAGATACAGCCCCAAGCCAGTCGACTTCTTGTCTTTTCTGCCGTTGTAGCCGGTATAGCCCTTTTCAAACATGCGCGGAAGATCTGCGGCTTCAATACCGATGCCGGTATCTTCTATAATCAGATTTTCATTCTTCACATATATAGATATGGAACCCTTCGGTGTATACTTCAGAGAATTTGAAAGCAGCTGTTCTACCACAAACAGAAACCATTTTTCATCCGTGCATATATTCAAGTGGCTTGGCGTATAGTTCAATTTCAGCTTCTTCTGGATAAACTGAAGGCTGTAATGACGGATGGCTTCCTCAAGAATTGAATCAAGAGAATACTCAGCCAAGACAAAGTCCTTTGAAACATCATCTGCTTTCAGATAATGCATAACCATCGATACATATTCTTCAATACGGAAAAGCTGTTCTTTCTCCTGCGGCATATTCTTATCATCAATCAATAGATGCATTGCCGCAATCGGTGTCTTGATCTGATGGGCCCACATAGCGAAATAATCGCTGCGATCCGTGTAGCGCTCTTCTTCCTTGGTAATGTAATTCTGATACGATTCATGCAATGCCTGGACTAGCTGCTGGTATGCAAATTCTTCATTATTGCCGGTCAGCGGCAGATTGTCTGCCGCATTCTCAGGACTTTCTGCTAAATGATGAAGCAGTGTAATACGCCTGCGGTAATGCATATAGTCAAGCATGGTAAATAGGAATCCTATAACTCCGATCAGAACCAGTGAGTAGAATATCGGTTCTTTCAATTGACCATATAGAGAACTGACAACAAGAAGAATGGCAAGCACGATGAAATAGAACAGAAGATGCTTGAAATTGTCCTTGATATACTGATGGATCATACCAGATATCCGCTGCCCTTCTTTGTCACTATGAAATCATGCAGTCCAAGCTGTTCAAGTGTTCTGCGCAGTCTTGTCATATTGACTGTCAATGTATTGTCATCAATGAATTCATTTGTATCCCATAGTCTCTGCATCAGCTGATCGCGGCTGATGATCTTTCCTTTGTTTTGCATCAGTATATAAAGTATCTTATACTCATTTCTTGTCAGATCTGCTTTCTTCCCTTCATAGGAAGCGGTTGAATCATTCGTATTCAATGAGAGTCCCTTATACTCAAGAAAAGCGGAATCTGCATTCATATCATAAGAGCGGCGCATGACTGCCTGTATCTTGGCAATCAGCACATTCAAGTCAAACGGCTTGGCGATAAAGTCATCTCCGCCCATATTCATTGCCATGATGATATCCATATTGTCAGAAGCACTGGATACAAATATAACCGGCACCTGCGAAAGCCGGCGTATTTCCTGACACCAATGATATCCATTGTAAAAAGGAAGCCGTATATCAAGAAGCACTAAATCCGGATGATAGGCAGTGAATTCTTCTGTTACACGGGAAAAATCGGAGATTCGAGAAGTTTCATATCCCCACTCCTTCAATCGTGTGCACAGCTGTTCGCAAATCACATTGTCATCTTCAATTACCAGTATTTTCTGCATTTTCCCTACCTCTAATGTATATTATGCCTTTTTCCGGTGTTTTCTGCATTACAGAAATGTAAGTGCAATGAAAAGTTAATCGATGGATGCGTTCTTTCTATTATCCTACATTAAAGGTACAGAAAGGAAAACGGTATGAAGAAAACAGTTGGAAACATGATCAAATGGATTCTTGTCAGTTTAGCAGCAGCCATCGTTATTGGCACCATAGCAGTTTGGCCGCATATTGAAAATGGCTATCATATGTACCGTACTGCTGTTGAACAGAACAGCATTTCTGAAAAGGCTGAAGAAATACGCAGCAATGAAGGCTATATAACTTTAGAGGAACTGCCGGATGAATACATCAAAGATCTGATTCATTCTGAGGATAAGCGTTTCTATTATCATCCGGGAATTGATCCGATTGCTATTGTCAGAGCTGCATGGAATGATCTGTTGGCCGGATCATTCGTACAGGGAGGCAGCACAATTACCCAGCAGCTTGCCAAGAATATGTATTACTCCTTTGATAAGAATATTGACAGAAAAATAGCTGAAGTATTTACAGCCGCAGATCTTGAAAAAGAACTGACAAAGAATGAAATACTTGAGCTCTATGTCAATGATATTTACTTTGGAAACAATCAGTATGGCATCCGCAATGCATCTGTTTACTATTACGGAGTTGAACCGATGAATCTTTCTTCAGAACAGATAGATCAGCTTGTATTCACGATCAAGTGTCCAAACGATTTCAATCCAAATGCTGCTGCAGATGAGCCTCAGCTTCTGAATGCACAGTAATCAATGCACGAGGCTTTCTCCAATACTTACAGCCGCAATGCTTAAAAGCATGCTCAAGCATGCATAAAGCAAGGCACTGCCTGTCTGTCCCTGCTGCAGAAGTTCTTCTGTTTCAAGGGCAAATGATGAAAATGTTGTAAAACCGCCGCACAATCCTACTTTGAAAAGAAGCACCAGATGAGGATTCAGCGGTTTTGTTTTTATCGCCGCTGCAGCAATCATTCCAATAAGCAGTGATCCTATAATATTGATGCATAGTGTTTTTATCGGGAATCCATGAAAAGAATCCGTGGGAATCAATGTCAGCAGATATCGGCAGACGGAACCCGCAAATCCTCCAATTCCAACAATCAGACAATTCAGCATAATCATTTCCTCCGGTGTATGATTATACGCTTTGTCATTATCAGCCGCTAGAGTATAATAAGAACGTTGATTAAAATATGGAATACATAGAGAAGTTAGAAAAAGATGAGTTTGACAGATTTGCTTCCGCTAGTGAAATGGGCAGCATTTTTCAATCTTCGGCATGGGCAAAGACAAAGTCAAATTGGAATGCTCTGTATACCGGTGTCAAAGAAAATGGACAGCTGACTTCTGCTGCCATGGTGCTGCTCAGGGATGTAAAGGCAGGTCTGAAATTTGCCTACTGCCCTCGCGGTCCCATCATGGATTACAATAATCCGCAGATGGTTTCTTTCTATCTGAGCCACTTGAAGAAACAGCTTGCGCATGAGCATGCAGTGCTGTGCAAATTTGATCCTCATATCATCATCGGACGCATTCCTTATGAAGAAAAAGAAAAGGTTTCTTCCTTTCAGGATGAAAGCCTTGTCCATACGATCACTTCTGCCGGATGCCGCTTCTGCGGATACACCATGATGTTTGAACAGACTATTCAGCCGCGCATCCAGATGAATTATGTCATTCCAGAACCATTCGATGCCGGCATTCCGCATAAGACAATCAAGAAGATCCACGCCAGCTATAACAAAGGTGTCACTGTCAAAGAAGAACATACTGCAGATTCTCTTGAAGCCATGGTTGCCTGCACAGAAAGCAGACATCAGATCAAGCTTCGCAGCAGAGCTTATTTCCAGACACTGCTTGACAGTTACGGAAAGGATGCCGCAGTTCTGTCTGCCTATCAGGATGATACACTGCTGAGCAGCTGCCTTCTAGTCGCCGGCCCTTCTGCTGTAGAAATACTGTATTCTGGGTATGATGATCGCTATAAACACACAAATTCCACCTATCCGCTTCGCTATGAGGCAATACGCTGGGCGGCAGAACATGGCCGCAGATACTTCTGCTTTGGCGGAGTTGAAGGCACCATGGATGATGGACTGACCATATTCAAGTCAAGCTTCAGACCGATGATAGATATCTATATCGGTGAATTCGATCTATTGACAATGGCTGTAAGTCCTCTAGTCAGCCGCAGTTTTGACAGAATAAAAAGCAGAATCAGCATGTAAGGCAGTGCAGTGCACTGCTCAATACTTCCTGGCTCTGCTTTTTCTAATTGTGTTCCAGTCATACAGAGCGGAACCCGTCTTTCCCATAGCCGGATACTGATCCTCATGGATCACTATCGTGCAGCTTCCGCAGGCATTGACAATCACGGTACCGCAGGGATGATGAATCAGTCTGTTGAAGTGACCATATTCCTGATGCACATGACCATGGGCCATGAATGCTGGATGCCATCTTTCAAGCAATGTATTGAAGCAGGCAAATCCATGATGGGCCGGATCGCTCATATCTCCATACCCTTCGGCAGGTGAATGCGTCAGAAGAAGATCAAAGCCATTCGTATACTTCAGCTTTGGATACAGTTTCCTGATTCTAGCGGCCATTTCCTTTTCTGTATACATGTCTGCAGAATCTTTGTACTTCAGGCATCCGCCCAGCCCTAGAATACGCAGTCCTTTGAAGTTATAGATCTGTCCGTCAATATTCTCACAGCCTTCAGGCGGTCTTCTGTCATAAACACCGTCATGATTGCCTCTGACATACAGAAGCGGCTTATTGGCTACTGTCGTCAGAAACTGCAGATAATCCGGATCAAGATCTCCGCATGAAAGAATCAGATCAATTCCTTCTGTTTTGTCGGGAGTATAGTAGTTCCACAGAGATTTGTCTTCAGTATCAGATATCAGCAGAATCTTCATTCTATGCCTTCTTTCTCTGCTTCAGCGATACTGCCGACGACATTGTCGCTCAGCCAGTCCATCGCCAGTATTTCTCTGCTGCTGAGAGTACTGCCTGATTTCTGAACAATTCCTCTTTGTGAATGCAGTTCACCGGCAAATGGATCCAGGCTGTAATTCTGGAGTCCTTTGCGGAATACATCAATCAGACGCTGCGTGTAGAAGCTTACAGATGCGGAAAGATGAATATCAACAACTCCAGAAGAAATGCCCCACCACTCATTGACTGCATGATCGCTCTTTTCTGCAGGCATCTGCCGCATCATCTGCGATACAAGGTATTCATAGTAGCGGCCCCAGTTATGCACCGGCACAGCCAGCGATACAATCTGGTTTTCTTCTGTTTTCATGCATAAGCCATACTGCGGATACAGACTGTCTGAAAAAGAAAGATCCGGACCGCTGTATATATGGATATCCTGTGCATCAAATACCGACTGCCAGTTTTCATCTTTATCTGCCGGCTGCA
>CALEMD010000021.1 GCA_937902945.1 uncultured Erysipelotrichaceae bacterium
CATTTCAGGAGTGACATCCAGAATACATTCAATGTCGGCATGATCATAAAAATGGTAAATAGGATAAGAGAAGGAAGCAGACAGAATAAGATGAATCTGCTTCTCTGTTTTGTATTTCTCATAAGATTAACCCCCTAAAACAATAGCGGTGATATGAATCACCGCTATCGCTGCATATCAATGATATCAGAATCTTTACTGATTGTACTTTTCTACTCCTGCAAGAACTGCCTGGTACCATTCATCAACAGTCTTATCTTTTGTAACGACTGAGTTGACAGTTCCATAGATGATTCCTTCAGCAGAAGTGAGGTCTACACCTTCAACTGCATCGTGAGCTGCAAATCCGACTGCATTTGCTTTTGCACCATTGTCATAAACAGAATAGTACAGTTTGTTAGCATCATCGTCACCGATCATATCTGAAGAATTGACTGTAGGAATGACTGCTCCGCCGTTCTTATAGAAGAGTTCTGTAGCTGTATCGGAATACAGGTAAGCGATGAACTGCTTTGCTGCATCAACGTTAGCTGCACCATTTGGAATATAAACCTGTTCAACGAATGTTGTGGAATAACGGTCTCCGCTTTCAGCTGCAGGCAGAGCAGTGAAACCCCATTTGAAGTTTTCGGAACGAGGAGCATCTTCCATTTCACCTGGCAGCCATGTGCCGTTCGGGCAGAACAGCGCTTTGTCATCAAGAATGAGCTGCTGGTTCTTTGTAAAGCCATCACTGTTGGCATTGGATACTGTGTTTTCTTCTGCATAGTCAGCAAGTTTTCCAACGATATCGAATGCTTCTTTGACTTCCGGAAGCTTCCATGCGTCCAGATCATAGTTCATGAGTTTTGTATATGTTTCAGGACCTGCTGTTGCATTGAGCAGAGCACTGAAGAATGCATCGAAGTAACCGATAGTAGGGTATGTGAACAATGCGATTCCCTCAGCTGCTGCTTTATCGCCAAGCTCCCACATTTCATCCCATGTAGTTGGAACTTCCCATCCTTTTTCTTCAAACAGACCTGCATCATAGAACAGTCCGCATGGTGAATAGTTGATCGGAGCGAGATACAGTTTGCCATCCTGATAAGGACTGGAAGTCAGTGCATCTGTGAAGCCAGGAATGATCTTGTCTTTGACTGTTCCTGTTTCGCCTGGAATTGTCATAGTGAGAACATCACTGATATCCTGAATCTGTTTTTCTGAAACCATTGTGTCAGTCAGCTTTCCTTCAGCACCGATTGACAGATAGATGACATCCGGAACATCTTTGCCTGATGTCAGAACAGGGCGCAGTGTTTCAGCAATATTCTTTTCCATCTGAAGCTCAACTTTGATTCCTGTTTCTTTTTCGAAAGCTGCTGCAACTGCTTCCCAGCCGGCTGTTCCATAGCCGCCATCCAGACCCGCAAACTTAATTACAGTCTGTTCTTCAGATGCCCCCTCGGTTGCTGCTGCTGTGGCAGAAGAACCTGTGCTGCTTGAACACGCTGCCAGTGATGCCATCATTGTAAGGGATAATAAAATTTTACTGATTCTTTTCATTTCTTTCCTCCAAGGCTGTTTTGCCTTTCCTGATTTCAGTATAGGTAAATGAAAGCGCTTTAACTATATCGGAATTGACATAGAATATAAAAATATTGCTATATTGATAAAAATACAATATATTAAAAACAAGGACAATATGCCAAATAAACTATATGAAGTCAACTGCAGCAATCTGTCGAAGATCAACTGCCGCCTGATGTATGTGACACAGGCAAAATATGATACTGACTGGCACAGCACGATGCATACGCATCCTTTCTGTGAACTGTTTTATGTGATTAAGGGACGGGGACTGTTCCGGGTTGAGAATGAATGCTTTAACGTAAAGGAAGATGATCTTGTCGTCGTCAATGCCAATATCAGCCATACTGAATCTTCAAAGCAGCAGAAGCCGCTTGAATACATTGTACTTGGCATAGAGGGTATTTCGCTATTGGTAGAAAATCATCAGTACATTCTGCATAATTATGAAGAATACAAGCATGAGATTCTGTTTTATATAAAGACACTGCTGCTGGAGGCTTCTCAGAAGAGTGCCTACTATGACATCATCAGTCAGGATCTGCTTGAAATACTGATCGTAAATATAATACGGCGTTCTCACTACACGCTGAAAATTCAGACTTCACGCAAAACAAATCATGAATGTGCATATCTTGAACAGTACATCGATGAGCATTTTTCTGAAGATCTGACTTTGGATAAACTCTCTGAGGTTTCCTACATGAACAAATACTATCTTGTTCATGCCTTTAAAAAGTATTCAGGCATGACACCGATCAGCTATCTGAACAGCAGAAGACTGAAAGAAGCATGTCTGCTTTTGAAGACAACAGATTATTCAGTATCACAGATCGGCGGTATTGTAGGCATTTCCTCACAGGCGTATTTTTCTTCGCTGTTTAAAAAAACATGCGGAGTAACACCGCAGACATATCGTCATGAAAATCAGAATCTTCAGGACTGACATGGATTGTATTCTAAGAATTATCGTTATAATATTAAGACAATAAATCAGCTGATTCATCGATTCCGAAAATAAGGAAAATAAAGCAATGAACAGTGCCTATGGGGAAAATGAGTATTCTATTCTGAGACAGGTTCTTGGACTTCTGTACAGGAATAATGATTTTGATGCGGCTGTAAATGATGTGCTTGAGCTTCTTGGCAAAACTTATCAGGTCAGCCGAGTATATTATCGAAGACAATGCAGAGCATACTGCCTGTTCCAATACATTTGAGTGGTGTGCACTAGGAATACAAAGTGAAATGGCTGCTCTTCAGAATCTTGTATATGGTCTGGATCTGGAAGCCGATTATCAGGATCATTTTGACGCAGAAGGCATTTTTTCATGTGAGGATACTGCAGATCTGCCTCCAAAACAAAGGGGTGTTCTGCAAAGACAGGGGATTCTCAGTCTGCTTCAGTGTGCTCTTTATAATGCCGATACGTATATTGGCTATATTGGATATGATGAATGCATCAGAAAAGCATCATGGACTAAGACATAATTGCTTGGACTTAAGATGACTTCAGAAATCATCGGTACATTTATTCGGGTGCATAGACATGAAGAAGAATTGAATAAAGCAGCAGATCTTCTTGATACAGTAACAAAGAACATCGGAGGCGGAATTCTTCTTGTTGAGTGCACTGGCAAACAGCGCAGAATAGTCTTCTCCAACCGAAAGATCATTCAGATGCTGCAGCCTGATAAAGAAGTCCCGTTGTCCGAGATTTATAATGTTCTGAAAAATTCAATTTCAAGTGAAACTGAACTGAGAATTGAGGAGTGTCTTCAGGAAACAAAATCCGGAAGAAATACAGATCTTGAATTTGCGGCACAGCTGCCGGATGGCAGAAAAGAATATTTCTATACAAAATTCACATCGCTTACTAGAGCGAACGAAGAGACATGGCTGACAGTGGCTTCTACAATAGATGTTACTGCAAGACATATAATGGAAGAAAAACTGAGAACTGAAAAATACCGTACGGATCTGATTCTGCAGCAGTCAGGTATTACAGTGTTTGACTTCAATCATCAGACTGCACAGCTGATACAGACGAGAAATTCAGACGACTTAGATCCTAGTCATAACAAAGAACAGGCAGGCATTTCATCTTATAAAGACAATTTTGCGGATAGGGTGCTGCCCGATGATCGCAAGACTGCAGAACAGTTCCTGCAGACGCTTCACCAGTATTTAAAGGCTGAATGCACAATCCGTCTGAAAAAACCTGACGGCAACTATCATTGGTCAAAGATCAGTGCGCAGGAACTGATCAATGAAACGGGAAAGGCAATCAGAACAATTGGAACTGTACTGGACGTCAACAGTGATATAGAAGCTAAAATTGCTCAGCAGGAGATGCTGAATGCTATTCCTGGCGGAATTGCTGTTGTACAGTTTGCGCCGGATCTTCACGTTGAATACTGTACAGATGGAGCACTGAAAATCGGCGGCTGGACAAGAGAGATTGCCGAGCATGCACTGCTTTCTTCTTCTGTATATGATCGTGTTGCTGTTCCGGAAGATCGTGAACTGTTCCGGCGTGAAGTTGAAGAGAAGGGAAGAAGCGGAGCATCGATCAATGCGGCATTCCGTTTTTATGACACAAAGCATCAGGTGGCCTGGGTATCAATATCGGCAGAACCAATTCGGCAGAAAGATGGATATCCGGTATACTATGCAGTTCTGACAGCGCCAAGCCATCAGGAAAGACTGAACCGCGAGATCATTACTGCCAGCAACAGCAATATCGTCATTGTAACTAGAGACCAGGGCCGCATCCTTTTTGCCAGTGAATCATTTGGCAAACTTGTCGGACGGAAAATCAATGATCTGAATGACGCTGTATTAAGTGACGTCATGCTTATATTCCATCCGGATATCATCGGTGAACTCGATAAAGAAGTGCCGAAAGACGGATACTATGAAACACCGGTATTTACCACCAGAACCGGCAGAAAGTATATTTTCAGCGGTCGCAGAATAGAGTGGGGAAGGCAGCAGGCATATATTCTATTTGTACGAGATCAGACCGAGAATGAAAAGAAGCTGGGTTCTCTTCAGGGACTTCTTGATGCATTGCCGGGAGGCATAGGTATTCTTGAATATGGAGGAACATCACTGACAGCTAAATATCTAAATGAAGGTTTCTATTCTCTTCTGCAGGATAAAAGAGAGGACTATACCGATTCATCTCACGATCTCTTAGACAGTGTTCTTGACGAAGATAAGGAGAATCTTCATGAGGAATTGCAGAAACTTCAGAATGGGGCGGAGCATTCAGATATCATATGCAGAGTGAAAAGCAGGCATTGCGGTTTCTGCTGGCTGCGCATCGTCAGTACAGCAAGACGGGATAGCAGAGGCAAACTGCTGCTGTACTGCAATTTCACCAATGTAGATGATCAGGTTATGCGAGAGGTCGAGCTGAAGTCTTCACAGGCCTTGGCAGAAATAGCCATGGATGCGGCGGATGCCAATGCCTGGGAATACTACCCCAAGGAGCATCGAGCTGTATTCTCGGAATCCGTCATGAAAATAATCGGATGTGAACACATTCTCACAGGGATGCCTGATGCTTTTATCAGCAGCAATGTCGTTGCTGAAGAAAGCATTGAAGATTTCAAGAAACTTTTTGATCATGATTTTCAAGATGTGTTAAAGTTTTTTGAAAATGTCACCTTTTGTTAAACTATCCTTTCTTTTCC
>CALEMD010000022.1 GCA_937902945.1 uncultured Erysipelotrichaceae bacterium
TGCGTCACTTTTATTCATTTGTGCTTCCTGTTGCATTTAGATTGTAAATTCGGGATATAAAAATTGTGAAAATGCAAAACATGTATGTTTATTGGCATGTTTTGATAATTGCTTTCGTCTTAATTATAGAAATCAGATTCTATATCTCTTACAAAATGAAATGGTGGGAATAAAAAATGAAAATCAGAAGAGAAACGGATTATGCAATACGTGCTGTACGTGCATTGGTTAATGCAAATGGGAATGCAATGCTGTCAAAGGAAGTCGCAGAGGCTGAAGATATTCCGCAGACATATATATTGACCATTATGTGCAAGCTTAAGAATGCAAAGATGGTGAAGACAGTACATCGGCATGGAGACAGAAGAGGCGGCTATGTTCTTTCTGGAGATATTCATAAGCTGACATTGTATGATATTGTGTTTGCTTTTGAAGGAGAGATGATGATCAATACCTGTCTGAGAGATCAGGATACATGTCCTGATAGAGATACGTGTACGATCCGACAGGAAATGCAGCGTATTAATGATGCACTGATTGCTGATATGAAAACGCATACCCTTGCCGAGATACTAGCAGAATCTAAAGCAAGCAAATAGCAAAAGATTCTGACAATTAGGTATCCAAGCGCATCGCGCTTATAAACCCCCACATTTATGCGGCTGCGCATGGATACTGGTGGGAAATAAAAACTCAGGATTCTCCTGGGTTTTCTTCTGCTATTCTGACACAAATAGTTCTTTTCGTTTCTTCGCAGCTGAAGGAAGATCGTAATTGTCCAGAAAGTGTATATCCAGTCCTTCGACAACAGACAAAGCACGATTCAGGTACGTGTCAGTATAGAAGTTCTTTGGATCGTGGACATCAAGGCCGATGATGACAGGTGCTTGATACTTTGCGAATTCTTCAAAGAAGATACGTGTAGGATAGGCGTAACGTACAGAATCTTTGTATTGATGCAGTCCTCGAATGACTCCTGTTCCGCAGTTCAGTTCCATCGGAATATTGTAATGAATGGAGATTTTTGCAAGACGCTCAGCCGCCTTGCGTACACCTTCATCCAGTACCGGATAGCTGAATAATGCTACATCAGGATGACATACATAATCTGCTAGATTGCGTCGGCAGCTTTCTTCAATGGCATCAATATATCGATTTAAGTCTTCAGCGGTTTCAATATCATAGGAACTGTCTTTTTCATAGGATATATTGTGCTGACCAAGAATGCAGTAATCCATCTCTCGGCGGTATTTAGAAAGAACAGACCATTGATCTGGGTAGTATTCGACTTCCATGCCAAGGTATATATGAATCTTATCTTTATATTGTTCGGCAAGAGAACGAATAGACTGCATATATTCTGGAACCTGTGAGAAATTCATTCTTTCACCTTGATGAGGCTCTGGATATGCGGCATGGTCAGAAAAGCCAAGAACAGTGAGTCCATTGGCAATTGCTGCAGTAACATAATCTTCGTCAGTGCCGATCGCATGGCCGCATCTGGAAGTATGTGTGTGATAATTAGTACGTATCATATAAGGACCTCCTTGTGAATTATACACTATTTTGTTTGCCTGTTTGATCTCCCTGTTATAGAATAGGTCCGTTAACGGAAGAGGATCTATGGCAGATAAACAGAAATGTACAGAATCACTGGATGAAGTACTGAAAAAATTGGAAGAAGCAGAGAAAGAATTTGATACAAAGATGAAGGCGGCAGATCTTGCGTCTATCATTAAACAGGAAGATGAAAAGAATTGCACCGAAAAATAATGGAAGAAGAAAAGCAGCTGGTTCTGTGCAGCAGAAAGGACTGCTTTTTTGTATGATTGCAGAAGACATATTCATTGCTGATTATTCTGTTGACAGGATATAGAGATATGTCTATATTATATATGAACAGATGTTCATATGAGGATGTTATGAAAGAATATAGACTGAAACTTGAAAACCTGGATTGTGCATCATGTGCGGCAGAACTTGAAAGTGCATTTTCAAAGATTAAGGGAATTGAAACCTGCACTGTAGATTTTATGCAGTTAACATGTATATATGCATGTGATCCAGAAAACCATGATGAAGCAGATAAAGAAATACGCAGAATAACTGCTATACAGGAACCGGATGTTGTCATTCGTGAAATTGATGATGAAAAGGATTCAGAAGATGACAGCAGATGGCCTTTATACCGGCTTTTGATAGGGATCGCATTGTTTCTTGTCGGCTTATTTTCATCAGGTACTGTCGAAATCATATTTTTGCTTTCTGCATATGCAGTGCTTGGCTATGATGTGCTCTATAAAGCATTCAGAAATATTCTTCATGGAAGTGTATTTGATGAAAACTTTCTGATGGGAATTGCTACACTTGCCGCATTGTTTCTGCAGGATTATAAAGAAGCTGTCAGCGTCATGCTGTTCTATCAGGTTGGTGAATACTTCCAGGATAAGGCAGTGGATCATTCTCGGGCTTCGATCAGTGCATTGATGGATATACGTCCTGATTATGCCAATGTAAATAGAGATGGAGAATATGTCAGAGTTTCTCCGGCAGAGGTAAAGATAGATGATGTAATTCAGGTGAAGCCGGGGGCAAAGGTTCCGCTTGATGGCATTGTTCTATCGGGGACTTCCAGTCTTGATACAGCCAGTCTTACAGGTGAATCAAAGCCGCGTGATGTTGAACCGGGCAGTGATGTTGCCAATGGCTGCGTGAATATCAATGGGCTGTTAACCATTCGCGTAACACGTGCGTATGCTGACAGCACCGTCAGTCAGATTCTGGATATGGTACAGAATGCACAGAACAGAAAAACGAAAACAGAAAATTTCATTACGAAGTTCTCGAGAATATATACACCGACTGTAGTGATTGGAGCACTTGTGCTTGCAATCGGTCTCTTAATAAGCGGCTTTGGTGTTTATGATGCAGTTACAAGAGCATGTTCTTTCCTTGTAATTTCATGTCCGTGTGCACTGGTTATTTCAGTTCCTCTAGGTTTCTTCTCGGGAATCGGCGGCTTAAGCAAGCGGGGAATTCTTGTCAAAGGCAGTTCTGCAATAGAGGAACTGGCCAAGATCAATCAGACTGTTTTTGATAAGACTGGAACTTTGACAGCTGGAACATTTGCGGTTGCACATGTAATTGGTTCTGAAGAAACACTGAAAGATGCAGCTTATGCAGAAAGCTCCAGCAATCATCCTATAGCAAAAGGAATTATGCATGCATATAAGGGAACAGTTGATAAGACATTGATTCAGGCTGTAAAGGAAATCCCAGGCCGAGGTCTGTCTATTGATATGGAAAACAATCATATACTGGCTGGCAATAAAGCACTGATGGCTGATAATGGGATCCAATGTCCAGATATAGAGGAAACAGGAACTCGGGTATATGTTGCAAAGAATGGGACATTTGAAGGCTGTCTGATTGTGGCGGATGAATTGAAGGAAAAAGCTGCATCGGCAATAGACCAATTGCATAAAGATGGCATGAAGTGCATCCTTGTCAGCGGTGACAGCCAGGATACAGTAGATACAGTTTCTGCAGAGCTGCATATGGATGGTGCACATGCACAATGTCTGCCGAGCGAGAAAGTGAATATTATCCAGAAGCTGAAAGAAAATGGACCGGTTGCCTTTGTTGGCGATGGAGTCAATGATGCACCGGTGCTTGTAGAAGCAGATATAGGCATTGCGATGGGCGCATTCGGCAGCGATGCTGCTATAGAAGCTGCAGATGTTGTTATTATGGATGATGATCCTGAAAAAGTATCTGTAGCGATACATGCATCAAAGAAAACACTCCATATCGTAAAGCAGAATATATATGGAGCTATTCTGGCAAAACTGATTATTCTTGTTCTCGCCGCATTCGGCATTGCCGGAATGTGGATGGCTATATTTGCGGATGTCGGTGTGGCAATGATCTGCATACTGAATTCAATGAGACTGCTGTATACTGGCAAAACAGCAGATAAGAACTGACAGGAATGAAGGGCAGCTGTGGAGGCTGCTTTTTTTATTGTTTGAATCATTGCATCAGGAATTGGCAGAGAATGCTGGCACAGAAGAGTGTCTGGGTCTTTTTATGGGTAAAATCAGACTTCTGCTAAGCTGTACATTATTCAATGCTGCTGTACTGCAACTGTATGAGATGAATGGATGTGCTAAAATATAGCCATGAAAAAAATGATGCTGGGAATTCTTACATCGATTATGTTTGCCTGTGCTTTTCTGCCTGTATATGCAGAAGAACCGACAGCGACTCCGGCTGCTGAAGAGAATACAGAAACCACCAGCAATACTGAGGGCGGTCCTGCTATCTCTGCCCCTTCTGCCGTACTGATAGATTCAGCAAGCGGTACGATTCTATATCAGAAGAATATGAATGAAACACATAATCAGGCAAGTCTTACTAAAATCATGACGGTATATCTTGCCTGTGAGAATCTGAAGAGTGATTCCTATCTGACAATGAGCGAAGATGTGTTCAATAGTTTTGATCGCAATACGAATCATCTGTGGATTGTAAATGAAGAGTCATTGCAGGTGAAAGATCTTGAATATGGGGCAATGCTTTCAAGTGCCAATGATTGTGCAAGCATGCTTGCGGCTGGCGTGTCTGGTACTCTGGATGCTTTTGTGCAGAAGATGAATGATACGGCCGCTTCTCTGAATATGAAAGACACAGTGTTTGCGGATGCAACAGGACTGCACAGCGATCAGTCTTCCACTCCCTATGACATGGCAGTTCTGACAAGAGCCGCATTGAAGAATGATACCTTTGCACAGGTGTTCAAAACAGTCAGCTATGAAATACCGGCAGATGGATATCAGGATGCAAGACAGATAGCAACAGACAATGAACAGCTGAAGCAGGGAGAGTATGCATATCAGTTTGTCAGCGGTGGAAAGATAGGCAATTCTGATGCAGGAGGCTTTGCAATGTCAGCTTCTGCAGACAATGGCAGTATGACGCTTGTTGCAGTGGTAATGGGAGAAGCAGACGATGCCTCTAGCTACAATGATACAAAGGCATTGTTTGAATATGGCTTTTCCAGCTATCGTCAGCTCAGCATCGATGCTTCATCCATTGGTTCTAAAACAGTTGATATATATGAAGGAAAGAAGCTGAAAGCAACAGCAGCATTCACAATTGATACCGGCTTCAATGCACTTGTGCCTTCTAGCGTAGAAGACTCTTCAATGAAGACCGATATAGTTGTTGAGAATGAGAATGATCCGGAAACGATTGAAGCGTATGTAGTCTTCTATCTAGATGGAACAGAGGTTGGAAGATCTAAAATGAATAAAGATATCACTGAATATGATATCAGTTTCAATGTAACAACATTGCCAACTATCATGCAGTATTTTGACTATTTCTGTATAGGAGTACTGGCTCTGTTTGTATTTGGAAAACTACTGCTTCAGATTGGCCGGCATTTTATGCCGCCGCAGTAATGCTGAATTTTCTGTGAACGTTTTTGACTGATTATTGAGAAAATAAAAACCTCATGATAGAATCTTCCCATGAGTACACTTCTGAAAAGCTGGATTGTAAATACATTGT
This sequence comes from uncultured Erysipelotrichaceae bacterium, assembly GCA_937902945.1. Lineage (GTDB taxonomy): Bacteria > Bacillota_I > Bacilli_A > Erysipelotrichales > Erysipelotrichaceae > Bulleidia. The sequence goes on from CALEMD010000022.1 coordinate 5,575, forward strand.
CCCTGTGGCTGCTGGATATGATGCTTTCAGGCATTGCTTTCAGCAGTGTATCTTCATTGCTGGCAACAGGGCTTGTTTTAGGAATGCTGAATGCAACTGTCAAGCCTCTATTGAAGGTTATATCATTGCCGGTGACTGTTTTGACACTTGGTCTTTTTTCCTTGATTATAAATGCTTTGGTGCTGGAGCTTGCCTTTAATTTAATTGGCGGAACATATATCAGTTCGTTCGGTACGGCAATATGGGCGGCACTGCTTCTTGGCATTATGAATGCAATATTAGAAAATTGAAAGGATCTTATTTTAAATGATCGTAAATGTAATATATCTGTCTAAAAAAGGACATACTGAAGCTGTGGCTGAAGCAATAGCTGAACAGTGCGGTGTTGAAGCCATTGATATTTCTACTCCGCATGTACTTCCGGAAAGTGATCTGCTGTTTATCGGCATGGGAATATATGCCGGCAAACCGGATGAAGCATTGCTGAAGTATCTGGATGATCTGCCTGTTGGCTCATTTAAGGGTGCTGCAATCTTTTCTACAAGCTGTATTGGCAAGGATCAAACGGAGCTTGCGGTGAATCTGTTGAAGCATAAGCATGTAGAAGTCTACAGCAATCATCTGTCACTGCCTGGGCAGTTTCTGTTCCTGCAGAGGAAAAGACCGAACAGTTCTGATCTGGCAGCCGCAAAACGCTGGGCACAGAAAGTACTGGACGCATTCAACGGCTGATTCAGGAAGAAATGCATATAGTCTGCATCAGATTATTCTTAGGGATCGACGAGCTGCCATACAGCCAGGTCCTTTTTCTTTGCAGAATTATCGAACAGCATTTTTGTCATTCTGGTGCAGTTTTTGTTATACTGTAGCGGATGAAGACAGTTATACAGAGAGTAAAAAGAGCCAGTGTTGAAATAGATGGCAGAATCCATGGCAGTATTGAGCGCGGGTATATGATACTTGTGGGTATCAGTGATACAGATGATGCTGCTATTGTCGAGAAAATGGCTCAGAAAATTGCTAAACTGCGTATTTTTGAAGATGAAAACGGTAAAATGAACTTGAATCTTGAACAGATAAACGGAAAGATACTATCTATTTCCCAATTTACACTATATGCGGACTGCCGCAAGGGAAACAGACCTAGTTTTGATGGCGCAGGCAAGCCGGAGCATGCTGAACAGATGTATCTGTATTTCAATGCATGTATGCGCAATGAAGGCTATATTGTGGAAGAAGGCATCTTCGGTGCAGATATGCAGGTAGAACTTCTGAATGATGGTCCAGTAACGATGATTCTTGATTCTGATGAAATAATAAAGAGGTGATTCGATGGGACAGATCATATACGGCAGTGAAGTAGCGAAAGAGCGCCGGGCAGCACTGAAAGAAAAAATTGATATGCAGCGCAGTGAAGGCAGAAGAGCACCGTGTCTTGCGGTAATACTTGCTGGTGACAATCCTGCTTCCCTTTCTTATGTCAAAGGCAAGGAAAAGGCCTGTGCTGAAGTTGGCATTGAAGTAAAGATGATGCATTTGCCGGAGACAGTCTCACAGCAGGAACTGGAGAATAATATCCGTCAATGCTCAGAGGATGATAAGATCGATGGCATTCTCCTGCAGCTGCCGCTTCCGCAGGGTTTGCAGGAGAATCGGGCTATTCAGCTGATCAGCCCTGATAAAGATGTAGATGGACTGACAGAGATCAGCGTAGGCCGGCTTTACCTGAATGAACCAGGCTTTGTGCCGTGCACTCCGCTTGGCATAATGGCATTGCTTCAGAAGATGGGCTGCAGCTTAAGCGGAAAGAACGCAGTGGTTATCGGCCGCAGCAAGCTGGTTGGAGCCCCTGTTGCCAGACTCTTGCAGAATGAGAATGCAACGGTTACCATATGCCACTCAAAGACACACAATCTTGAACAGGTATGCAGACAGGCAGATGTTCTTGTGGCCGCAATCGGCAGACCTCTGTTTGTGACAGATGCGTTTGTAAAAGAAGGAGCGTATGTCATTGATGTAGGCATCAACCGCAAAGCAGATGGACATCTTTGCGGAGATGTGGATTTTGATAAGGTAATGCCGCATGTTTCAGCCATTACACCGGTTCCAAAAGGAGTAGGGCCGATGACAATATGCATGCTCTTGGAGAATACCTATCAGGCATATGAAAGCAGGCGGCAGTAATGGAATACGGACTGAATGATATAGTTGAAATGCGCAAGGAACATCCCTGCCGCAAATCGAAATACTGGAAGATTATCCGCGTTGGTGCAGATATCAAAATCAAATGTCAGGGATGCGGAGCAGTTGTCATGTTTCCGCGTCATGAGTTTGAACGCAAACTGAAGAAAGTCATTGAAAGAGCAGAAGAAACAATTGAGAATTGAGAAGCAAAGCAGTCAGCAGTATACTTGTAAATTGTGAAGAGGTAGATCATATGTCATTGACAGCAGGAATCGTAGGACTTCCAAATGTTGGGAAGTCCACATTATTCAACGCAATAACCAACAGCCAGGTATTGGCTGAAAACTATCCATTTGCGACAATCAATCCAAATGTCGGAGTGGTTGAAGTTCCCGATGAGAGAATGGATGAAATCGTCAAACTATTCAATCCTAAGCGGACAATCTATACAACATTTGAATTCACAGATATTGCCGGTCTTGTAAAGGGAGCCTCAAAAGGGGAAGGACTTGGAAACCAGTTCCTGTCTCATATCCGTCAGACAGATGCAATATGCCATGTAGTCAGATGCTTTGATGATCCGGATATTATGCATGTGGATGGTTCAGTTGATCCGATCCGTGATATTGAAACGATAAACTTTGAACTGTGCATTGCGGATCTTGAAACAGTTGAGAACAGAATAGGCAAGGTCTATCGCAAGGCTTTAGCAAAGGAAAAAGGGTATGCAGAAGAATATGCGCTGCTTTTGAAACTGAAGGAAGCCCTGTCTGCAGGCAGATCCAGCCGCTATCTGGAGTTTACAAAAGAAGAAAAAGCAATCCTGTCGAGCTATCAGCTGCTGACAGACAAACCTGTTATCTATATTGCCAATATGTCAGATGAAGATATTGCAGATCCTAGTACCAATGCGTATTTTCAGAAAGTGAAGGAGTATGCCGCAAAAGAAGGCAGTGAAGCAATTGCTATCTGTGCGAGCATGGAACAGGAACTCTCTTCATTGAATAAAGAAGAAAAAGAGGCATTCATGAATGACCTTGGCATACAGAAATCAGGCCTTGATCAGATTATTCAGGCGGCCTATCATCTTCTAGGTCTGAGAACTTTCTTTACAGTCGGAGAACCGGAATGCAGAGCATGGACATTCCATGAGGGAATGCTGGCACCGCAATGTGCAGGCATCATCCATACAGACTTTGAAAAGGGATTCATCAGAGCAGAGATCTACAGTTATGAAGACCTTGCAGAATATCATACAGAACAATCTTTGAAGGAACATGGCAAGATACGTCTGGAAGGAAAGAACTATGTCATGCAGGATGGAGACGTTGTATTCTTCCGATTCAATGTTTAGTTTCCATTTCTGCAGTCTGCATAACGTGTTAAAATAAGATTGTATAGGAGGACGCGTATATGAAACTGATACTCGCAATTGTTTCAAATGATGATGCTTCAAGCGTTTCATCAGCACTTACAAAAGATAATTACTCGGTTACACGTCTAGCAACTACAGGCGGATTTCTAAGAGCAGGCAATACAACAATTATTGTCGGTACAGAAGATGAAAAGGTAGATCACTGCATTGAGATCATCGGCAATGAATCAAAGCGCAGAACGGAGATTGTTCCGTCTACTGCAAGCTATGATATTGGCAGATATGCGTCCTTCCCTGTTGAAGTACAGATCGGCGGGGCGACGATCTTTGTCTTGAACGTTGAACAGTTCAAGAAACTCTAAAGCGGAATATTCCGCTTTTTTCAATATGAAAATACAGAAGACAAAAATTGAAGATATACCGGCGGTGCTGGAAATCTATCAGGATGCAAGATCCTATTTCAAAGAGAACAGCATACCGCAATGGCAGGGCGACTATCCTAATGAAATGGATATCCGCAAGGATATTGAAGAGGGTGGCAGCTATATAGCCGTTGATCAAGAAACAGCTGTAGGGACATGCTTTATCAGTCTGCAGGCTGATCATAATTATGACTATATAGAAAATGGCCATTGGCTGAATGATAATCGCTATGGGGTTCTGCATAGAACGGCAGTGCATTCATCCTGCAAGGGCAGAGGCATTGCAGATCTGTTTGTGGATGAAGCGGCTGAATTGGCAAGACAGGCAGGCATATATGATCTGCGGGCAGATACACATGAGAAGAATAGGTCTATGCGGCGGATGCTTGAAAAGAATGGATTCAAGGCATGCGGGATTATCTATGTAGAAGATGGAACACCGCGCATAGCTTATCAGAAACAATTGAACAGTGAGGAGAAAAGTATGAATGCATATGCAGAAAGAGTATTGAAAGAATACCAGATGAAAGATGCAGGACAGCCGGAATTCCTGCAGGCACTTGAAGAAGTAATGAACAGTGCTTCTTTGATTCTGGATAAGCACCCGGAATATGAAAAGATGGCAGTACTGGAAAGACTTTGTGAGCCAGAGAGAATCATCATGTTCAAAGTGCCATGGATGGATGACTGCGGAACAGTGCATGTGAACAGAGGCTATCGAGTGCAGTATTCCAGTGTATTAGGTCCTTATAAAGGAGGATTGCGCTTTCATCCGACTGTGAATCTAAGTGTTCTGAAGTTTCTTGGTTTTGAACAGGTGTTTAAGAACTGTCTGACATCCTTGCCGATTGGCGGAGGAAAAGGCGGATCAGATTTTGATCCAAAAGGAAAGAGTGACGCTGAAGTCATGCGTTTCTGCCAGAGCTTCATGAATGAACTGTATCGTCATATAGGACCGGATATTGATGTTCCGGCGGGTGATATGGGAGTAGGCGGCAGAGAAATCGGCTATCTGTATGGAGCATACAGACGCCTGACAGGTACAGCTCAAAGAGGTGTCCTGACTGGCAAGGGAGTAGGCTACGGCGGATCGCTTGCAAGAACAGAAGCTACCGGATATGGACTTGTATACTTTACGGAAGAGATGCTGAAAAAGGCAGGGAAGAAACCGGAAGGACTCAGAGCTATTGTGTCGGGTTCTGGCAATGTTGCCATCTATGCATGTGAGAAAGCACAGGCGATAGGAATCAAAGTCATTGCGATGAGTGATTCACATGGATATATAGAAGATGAAGAACTGGATCTTTCTGTCATCAAGACAATTAAGGAAAAAGAACGCGGATCACTTTCTGGCTATCCTGTCAGAGCAGGTCATGGTGCATATCATGAGGGATCTGTGTATGATGCAGGATTGAAATGCGATTTAGCACTGCCTTGTGCTACGCAGAATGAAATTGATCTGGATAGAGCAGAGAAACTGAAAGACGGAGGCTGCTTCCTGGTTGCAGAAGGTGCAAATATGCCTGACAGCAATGAAGCAATTGCTTTCTATCATGATGCACATATTCTGTTTGCGCCTGGCAAG
>CALEMD010000023.1 GCA_937902945.1 uncultured Erysipelotrichaceae bacterium
ATGTTTCTAATTATTATGGCTCTAAAGAATTATGGTGCTAAATTCTAAAGACGGGTATAATCGAATTCCATATACAGACAAGAAATATGCTCTTGAATGAAAATTGTTACATATTTGCTGAAAAATTTGTGTAAATAATTGTTGCATATGTGAAAATAATTTCATATAATGCTTGTATCTTCTTTATAAGAAGTAAAAAGTGAGGACCGGGGATATGAAATTTGAAAAGTTTGTAAAAGGAGGACTTGCTGTTGGTTTAGCGTTTACAATGACCGCTTGTGCCAGCGGCAGCACGCCATCATCAGCTTCATCATCTACAGCTGCAGTATCTTCAGGAACATCTGCTGCAAAATTCAAACTGGGCGGCTCAGGACCGATCTCAGGAAATGCGGCAGTGTATGGTACCGCTGTAATGAATGCAGCTCAGCTGGCAGTTGATGAAATCAATTCAGCAGGCGGATCCGTGCAGTTCGAATTCAAATTTGAAGACGATCAGGCGGATGGAGAGGCTGCTGTTAATGCGTATAACACACTTTCTGACTGGGGCATGCAGGTATCACTGGGAACAGTTACTTCCGGCGCTGGACAGTCTGTATCTGAACTGTATGCAGAAGACAATGTCTTTGCATTGACTCCTTCGGGATCTTCCACAGCTATAATTTATAGAGATGCTGAGAATAATGCAGATCCATATGGAAATGTATTCCAGATGTGCTTTACAGATCCTAACCAGGGAATTGCATCCGCTGACTATCTGGCTTCACATACTGATTTAGGTACAAAAGTTGCAATCATCTATCGCAATGATGATAACTATTCAAATGGACTGTATACAAAGTTCAAAGAAGAAGCAGAAGCTAAAGGACTGGAAATTGTTGATGAAGAAGCTTTCCAGAAAGATACAACAGACTTCTCAGTCTATGTTCAGAAAGCACAGGCTGCAGGTGCAGATGTAGTATTCCTTCCTATCTATTATCAGCCAGCTTCACAGATACTTGTTGCGGCTGATTCCATTGGATATACACCGACATTCTTTGGATGTGACGGTATGGATGGAATTCTGACATTGGATGGATTTGATACAGCATTGGCAGAAGGTCTATATATGCTGACACCGTTCTCTGCTGATGCAACAGATACAAAGACAGTTGATTTTGTAACAAACTACAAAGCAAAATACGGTGAGATTCCTAACCAGTTTGCAGCTGATGCATATGACGCAGTCTATGCAATCAAGACTGCATTGGAAGCTGCCGGAGCAACTGCTGATATGAGTACAGCAGATATCACTTCTGCATTGGTTGCACAGTTTACAACCATGTCGTTTGACGGTGTAACTGGAAGCGGCGTTGCATGGAATGCGAATGGAGAAGTTTCTAAAGATCCAAAGGCTGTAGTAATCACTGACGGTGCATACGCCGCTGCTGATTAATCTAATCGCTGATTTGCGGACAAGGACTGCCTATACTGCAATTATAGGCAGTCTTTGCTACTATTCTTAAGGGGAGGCATATTTATGGAATTTCTGTCTTACTTAATCGGCGGATTGGGATTGGGAAGCGTTTATGCAATCATCGCCATAGTTATTCAATGGTTTACGGCATTGCCAAGATGCTGAATTTTGCGCATGGCGATATTATCATGGTTGGCGCATATGTTTCATATTTTGCTCTCAGCGCATTTCACCTGCCGGCATTGGTTTCTATTCTGTTATCTGTATTGATCTGCACAATTCTCGGTGTGGTTATTGAAAGGCTTGCTTATAAGCCTCTGCGTTCGGCAAGTTCTCTTGCTGTTTTGATTACTGCCATAGGTGTATCGTATTTTCTGCAGAATGCTGCAATGCTGATCTATGGAAGTGATACGAAAATATTCCCTTCTGTATTGAGAGGGTCGCTGAAAGTCGGTTCCCTTTCCATTCCTTATCTGACAATGATAACAATTGCTGTCTGCATTCTGATTATCTTTTCACTGCAGATGTTTATAAAGAATACTAAGACCGGAAGAGCAATGCGAGCATGTTCTGAAGACAGAGATGCGGCTGCTTTGATGGGTATCAATGTGAATAAGATCATATCGATTACATTTGCGATCGGCTCTGGCTTAGCTGGTATCGCAGCTTTTCTGCTTGCGGCGACATATCCTTCTGTCTATCCGACACTTGGTTCTATGCCAGGCATTAAGGCATTCACGGCTGCTGTTTTCGGAGGTATAGGAAGTATTTCCGGTGCTTTCTTAGGCGGCCTTCTGCTTGGTGTTATTGAGAATCTTTCTAAGGTATATATTTCAGCGCAGCTGTCTGATGCAATTGTATTCGGTGTGCTGATTATCGTTCTGCTGATCCGTCCGACTGGACTGCTTGGCAAGAAGAGCAATGAGAAAGTGTGAGGTGGAAATGATGAAGAAAATAATGAAACAGAAGATCAGTTCCCGCATGCTCTCACTTAGCCTGGTTATCATCGCATTTGTAATTGTTACAGTCATGCGTTCAACAGGGAATCTCAGCCGTCAGCTATTCAGTCTGATGGTTCCAATCTGCTGCTATACAGTGGCAGCAATTGGATTGAATATGAATGTCGGCATCTCTGGAGAATTGAATCTTGGGCAGGCCGGCTTCATGTCGATCGGCGGTTTCTCCGCAGCAATTGCTGCGGCAATACTGAAGAATACTGTAAACAGCGAGGCACTGCTCCTTATTATTGCAATCATTGCCGGTGCTTTGATGGCAGGGTTTCTTGGCTGGCTTATATCAATACCAGTACTGAAATTGAAAGGCGACTATCTGGCAATTGTTACTTTGGCTTTTGGACAGATAATCATGTCCATACTGAATAACCTGTATATTGGTTTTGACAGTACAGGACTGCACTTCTCCTTTGCGACAAACACATTGAAACTGGCAGAAGGCGGCAAGATGATCATCAGCGGACCAATGGGAGTCGCAGGGAATCAGACCATATCCAGTTTCACGGCAGGAATTGTTCTGGTTGTCGTTTCTTTGCTGATTGTCTATAACCTGATACAGAGCCGTACAGGCAGAGCCATTATGGCATGCCGCGACAACCGCATAGCGGCTGAAACGGTAGGCATCAGAGCATCAAAGATGAAGACAATATCATTCGTTGTTTCATCAGCACTTGCCGGAGCGGCAGGGGCATTATATATGATGAACTATTCTTCTGTTGCTGCTTCCAAATTTGATTTCAATACATCGATTCTGATTCTAGTCTATGTAGTGCTGGGCGGGTTGGGCAATATGACCGGTACCATCATTGCAACTGCTTTGCTGGTTGCTTTGCCAGAGATGCTTCGCTTCCTTTCCAGCTATCGAATGCTGATCTATGCAATTGTTCTGATTGTTATAATGATTGTGACAAACAATTCAAAGACAAGAGAACTGATGGTGGGAATCAAACGCAGAATCAGAAGGAAAGGAGCAAAAGAAAATGCCTGAAGGAAAACACAGAAATGTTCTTGAAGTGCGCGGCTTAGGCATTGACTTTGGCGGTCTGACTGCAGTTAATGATCTTGATATGGATGTAGCACCGGAACAGATATATGGATTGATTGGACCTAATGGAGCTGGCAAGACAACGGTTTTCAATATGCTGACGAAGGTCTATAAGCCAACCCGCGGCACAATCGTATTGGATGGACAGGATATGGCCAAGCTGGATTCTGTACAGGCAAATATTGCAGGTGTTGCAAGAACTTTCCAGAATATCCGTCTCTTCTCAAATCTGTCTGTAATGGATAATGTAAAGACGGGAATGTACAACCAGACAAAGTACAGTATTCTTACTTCTACTCTGCGGCTGCCGAAATACTATAGAGCTGAGAAGCAGGCAGATGAGGAAGCGCTGCAGCTGCTGGATATATTTGAACTGAAGGATGACGCAAAAACGATTGCTGGCAATCTGTCATACGGAGCGCAGAGGCGCTTGGAAATAGCGCGTGCACTTGCAACAAAACCGAAGCTTCTGCTTTTGGATGAACCAGCCGCAGGAATGAATCCGCAGGAAACAGAAGATCTGATGAAAATGATACGTACAGTCAGGGATCACTTCCATATCTCCATTCTTCTGATTGAACATGATATGCAGCTGGTAATGGGAATCTGTGAAAAGATCACAGTGCTGAACTATGGAACTATGCTGGCAGTCGGAACGCCTGAGCAGATACAGCAGAATCCATCTGTTATCAAGGCGTATCTGGGAGAGTGAGGAAATCATGCTGAAAATAGAAAATCTGGTTGTACGCTATGGTATGATTGAAGCAATCAAGGGCATATCGTTTCATATCAATGATGGTGAGATTGTTGCATTGATCGGTGCTAATGGTGCTGGCAAGACAACAACCATGCATACAATTTCGGGATTGCTGAAACCGTTTGATGGCAGAGTCATGCTGGATGATGTAGAGATATCAAAGATACCCGCTTATAAAATTGTATCCATGGGTTTAGCTCAGGTACCTGAAAGAAGAAGAGTCTTCTCTGAACAGACAGTAGAAGAGAATCTGTCTCTAGGTGCCTATACAAGAAATGATAAAAGTGGGATTGCAGAAGATCTTGAGTCTGTATTTGAAAAATTTCCGCGTCTTAAGGAAAGAAGAAACCAGCTTGCTGGGACACTCTCCGGAGGAGAGCAGCAGATGCTGGCAATGGGCAGGGCATTGATGGCTAGGCCAAAGATCCTACTGATGGATGAACCATCAATGGGACTGTCACCTCTATTGGTTAAGGAAATATTCCGTACCATTGAAGATATCAATAAACAGGGAACAACCGTGCTTCTAGTTGAACAGAACGCCAAGATGGCATTGCAGATTGCACATCGTGCCTATGTTCTTGAAACAGGCAAGATTACATTGACTGGCACGGGCAAAGAACTGGCAAGCAGTGAACAGGTAAAGAAAGCGTATTTAGGAGGCTGAGAGTATGTATGTAGCAGATCACATGACGAAAAACCCGACATGCATTGCACCGGATACAGCAGTTTCAAAAGCTTTGGATATTATGGATAAGAACAATTTCCATCGTTTGCCTGTTGTTGATTCAGAAGGCAGACTGATCGGACTGGTTACAGAAGGACTGATCTCCGGAAGTACCGGAAAGAACAATACTTCTCTTTCCATCTATGAACTGAATTATCTGCTTTCAAGAACCAAAGTCTCTGACATCATGGTCACTGAAATATTTACAATCACACCGGATATATTAGTAGAAGAAGCCGCAGTAAAGATGCGTTCAAACAATATATCTGTACTTCCTGTTGTGGATCTTGAAGGCAAGGTTGTAGGTATTATTACTGAGAATGATATATTCGATGCATTCATTGATCTATTGGGCTATCATACAGCAGGAACAAGGTTTGTAATCAATGTGCAGGAAGATCATCCAGGTATTCTCGAAGAACTTGCAGGCATGTTCTCTGAAAAGAAGATCAATCTGCAGAATCTAGCTGTTTACTACACAGTACGCGGAGTAGAAGTTGTCATATTGGCAAAGGGAAACTGCCCGCAGATGAAAGAAGAACTGACTGCTAAGGGATATAACGTAACAGATATGCTGGTGCGCAGCGAAAACTAAGCGGGTAATAATGCCCGCTTTTTTGGTGGAATACCATTATTTCAGAAGAAAGTCAGAGAGTTTTTCTATCTTTATTCCGTCCTGGGTCATTGGGTTGTCACAGTATTCGGCAATTACTATCTTTTCGTAATTGTCCTGAATCATTCGCAGAGGAGCCATTTCACGCTCGC
>CALEMD010000024.1 GCA_937902945.1 uncultured Erysipelotrichaceae bacterium
CCTCAGCAGACAGATAGGCTGCCCAGTAAATGTCATATTAGAGACAGAAAAAAGCAGCATTTCCTTCATAAATCTTCAGAAATATCTTGATGATCTGTATCGGAACAGAGCAGAACTCAGCATATTCAAAACTGCAAGTATCTGCTATCACAATGAAACAAAGCATTTGGATTTCATGTTTCATAATGAAAAGCAGATTTCTGCCGCAAATACCCAAATCAGCGGAATTTCAGCTTTTCTGAAGGATATCGGTGCTGGAGATATTGAAATCGAATGCGTTAAGGCAAAACCGGCGACTGCAAGCAAAGAAACAGCACCGTATTATGCAATACCTGATAAACCTGCGGAAACATTTCCAAAGAAAGAAAAGTATAAATACAGCCGTACGAAGAAGGCAGATTATACCGAGATTTCGTTAAAGGATGTTCATGATCCTGCTGATCATATTCAGTTTTCCGGTCTGGTCTTCAAGCGGGAAGATCGAATAACAAAAGCTAAGAATACACTTATTCAGTCTCTATCTGTATATGATTCTGAAGATGCAATTACTGTGAAGTGCTTTGAAGGAAGAAGCTTCAGCCGCGAGGAACTCGAATCAGTCAATGAAGGAGATCGAATACGCGTTTATGGCAGAATTGAATTCGATACCTATGCTAAGGATCTTGCCTGCATTGCAGAAACAGTTGAGAAGCTGGAACCTGAAATCATAGTTGATCCAGCAGAGAATAAAAGAGTTGAACTGCACTGTCATACAAATATGAGCGAGATGGATGGAATCTGTGCGCCTGCAGAGATTATTAATTATGTATACAATCTCGGTCATAGAGGAGTATTCATTACCGATCATGCGGATGTACAGTCATTTGTGAAAGCGTATAATGCAGGCGCAAAACTTCGCAAGAAGAATCCTGACCGTGAATTTAAAGTGGGTCTTGGCTGTGAAATGAATATGGCACAGGATAGACTGACCATTGTCAGAAATGCGGATGATCAGAAATTGACGGATGCAGAGTATGTCTCATTTGACTTGGAAACGACAGGTCTTTCATGCTACTACGATCACATTATTGAATTCGGAGCGGTGAAGATTAAGAACCAGACGGTCATTGATCGCAAGCAGATGTTTATCAAGCCGCCAGTCATTATTCCTGGTGTCATTACTGTAAAGACTAAGATAACTAATGAAATGGTTGCACAGGCCCGCTCATTTGCTGATTCTATTGATGAAATACTTGAATGGATCGGTGATGATGTACTGGTGGCTCATAATGCTACTTTTGACTGGTCATTTATGAATGAGGAACTGCGCAGAATTGGCAGACCTGCATTGACAAATACTGTCATTGATACTCTAGATCTTTCAAGAGCAGTTCTGAGCAGCCGAAGAGCATACCGTTTGGGCAATATCGCTCGATATTGCCCAAACGGTAT
>CALEMD010000025.1 GCA_937902945.1 uncultured Erysipelotrichaceae bacterium
ATCTTTCTCAGACCCTGATCTTCAATGGCGACGCACTGTGCTTTCAGCCGGCCGTCATGGAAAGAGACAATGGTTCCAAGCTTCACTGCTTTCGCATTGCCAACCAGGCATTCCCATACATCATCCGGTTCACTCTTCAACAGAAGCAGTTCTATATGTGCGCCTGTTTCTTCTTTGGTTCCTAAAAGTCTTGCCGGAATGACGCGGGTGTTATTTCTGACTAAGACATCTCCAGCATGAAAATATTCAAGAATATCAAAGAAGTGGCGGTCTTCAAGTTCGCCGGTATTCTTATGCACTACCAGCATGCGGCTGGTAGTTCTGTCTTTCAGCGGGGTCTGGGCAATCAGCTCAGCAGGCAGATCATAATCAAATTCACTTGTTTTCATCAGAAGCCTCTTTCATCAAACTGCATAGATGCCAGTTTTTCTTTCTTGTAATCAGCGAAGCGATCTTCTTTGATGGCAGTACGCATTTCTTCCATCAGCCGGATCAGGAAACGGACGTTATGAATGGACATCAGTCTGGAGCCGAATCCTTCATTGGTGCGGAACAGATGATTCAGATATGCCTTTGTATAGTTTCTGCAGCAGTAGCAGTCGCAGGCATCATCGAGCGGTGTGAAGTCATCGGCATAGATGGCTTTGCGGATATTGATGCGGCCATGACTTGTCAAAAGTGTGCCATGTCTTGCAATGCGGGTTGGCAGCACACAGTCAAACATATCTACATTGGAGGATACTCCTTCCAACAGATCATTGACAGCTCCGACTCCCATCAGATATCTAGGCTTGTTTTCAGGCAGCTTTTCGATTGACCAGCGGACCATGCGATACATGGTTTCTTTGTCTTCACCGACAGAAGTGCCGCCGATTGCGTAGCCTGGAAAGTCCATCTTGGCGAGTTCCTCGGCGCAGTAATCTCTGAGGTCTTCGTAATCGCCGCCCTGCACAATGCCGAACAATGCCTGACTGTCAGGTCTTGTATGCGCGGTTTTGCCGCGGGCTGCCCAGCGCAGAGTTCTTTCCATGCTTTTCTTTGCGTATTCATAATCCGCAGGGTAGGGAATGCATTCATCAAATGACATCATGATATCTGCCCCGATCTTATTCTGTATCTGAATGGATTTCTCAGGTGACAGAAACAGCATATCGCCGTTGAGTGTAGATTTGAACGTGACGCCTTCTTCTTTGATCTTTCTTGTATCCGCAAGTGAAAAGACCTGGAAGCCGCCGCTGTCTGTCAGCATCGGTCCGTGGTAGTTCATGAATTTCTGTACACCGCCGGCTTTATCGACGATATCCTCACCTGGTCTCAGCCACAGATGATATGTATTGGCTAGTACAACACCGGCTCCCATCTCATACAATTCCTCTGGGGACAGGAACTTGACTGTTGCCTGGGTTCCTACCGGCATGAACATCGGGGTTTCCACATCGCCATGCGGAGTGTGCAGAATACCGGTTCTAGCACCGGACTGCCTGCATATATGCGTGATTTCAAACGTTACTGGGTTCATATTCTTTTCTCCAGACAACAGTATAACAAAGTTTGACTGTATCCGGAGAGTAAAACTATAATGAAAGCATGAAATCGCAGAATATCAAAATACGGAATATACCGATTCTGCCGCCTGTTATGAAGACGGTTCATGTAAAACCGGCGGTTGCACTGATGTTTGTTTTTATCATTGGGTGCTGGAGTACCTTCCGAAATGCCAATTCGGTGATACTTGGTGTGGCAATCATGATTGTGGCAATGTTTGCCATTCTCTTTCTGCCGGATCGGATCCTTGTGCAGTTCACTTCTGATTATCTGATTCTCTACAATTGCCATTCGCGTGATGAATGCATGCTTGTATACTGGGATGAGATTGTATCATGGCAGTATGAATGGCATGC
>CALEMD010000026.1 GCA_937902945.1 uncultured Erysipelotrichaceae bacterium
ATTTTCAGATGGATTGTGGTCATAGGAATATCCGTGCTGCTGGATTATCTATTTGTTTCAGCAATGCATCTTATTATGAGGAAACAGTCATGAAAGCAACCGTTGTAATACCAACATATAGAAGACCAGATCGAATTGCGAGAGCTGTTTTAAGTGCCCTCAATCAGACTTGCAAGGATTTAGAAGTGATCGTCGTAGATGATAATGGCAAAGATACTGAGGAAGCCAAAGAGACAGAAGAAGTACTGTCTAATTTCATAAATAAAAAGCAGATAATATATATTCAGAACGAAAAGAACAGCGGCGGTTCATTTTCAAGAAATCAAGGCTTGAGAATTGCAAAAGGTGATTATATTACTTTCTTGGATGATGATGATGAAATACTTCCTTTGAAGGTCGAAAAACAAGTTCAGCTGCTTGATCAGCTTGGCGAAGCATACAGTGCCTGCTATTGTGCATATCACAAGATTACTCCTGATGGAAAACTCTATAAATCCAATGAGACGATAGAAGGGGATGTTTACAGATACGCGCTGGCAAGATCCATTTATGTGGGATCTGGATCCAATCTCTTAGTCAGAACTGCTGTGGCTAAAGAAATAGGTGGGTATGATATATCTTTCAAGAGAAATCAGGATCTTGAATTTTTAACTAGAATAATTGAAAACTATCAATTGGCATATCTTAATGATGATTTATTAACGATTCATTATGAAGTAAGAGAAGTTCAAAGAAGCTATGAACAGATGGTGGCTGTGGATACATTCTATTTTGATTCATTCAGACAAAAAATCGAGCAGCTTCCAGTGTCTCAGCAAAAAGCTATATATGAAACTGAAGCATTGGAAAGATTCAGATATTCAATTTCAAAGAAGCAGCTATCCGATGGATTTGGGAATCTTTTCAAACAGCATGTCCGTTTTTCCAGTTTCGGCAGATATATTTGCTATCTGATCAGCAGAGTTGTGAATAAGACTTCTTATGGGTTCAAATTATGAAGAAGAAATGGAATAGATATGACATATGCTTTTTATTACTGGCAGTGGCAATTCTCATTGTTCAGTTTTGGAAAGCACATATTGGTATGGGATTTGATGATGAATGGTTTTATACAACACTCGGTCATAGATTAACGAAGGGTGATGCATTGTTTTATGATGATTGGCATATTGCACAGATGATCAGTGTATTTATTGCACCATTTGTCAGATTTTATATATCAATGAACCATTCGACGGAAGGAATCCTTTTGTTTTTCAGAATCCTATATGCTATTTTACAGACTTTGATGGGAACAATGCTGTATATTCGATTCCGACGGTACAGAGGTTTTGCAGTTATTGCTTCAATACTGTTCGTATTAATGACCCCATTCAATGTTATGGCGCTTGCATATAATACAATGGGTATTTGGTTTATGCTTGGATCTTTACTTGTCTTCTCAATAGAACTAAAAAATAAAAGAAATTGTGTTTTTGAGTATGTGGCCGGTTTGCTCTATGCTTGCGCTGTATTGAATACACCATATTTAGTATTCTTGTTTTTCATATATACAATACTTGTTATTCTATGGCATAAAACAAAAGAATCTTTTGGATTGAAGAAATATTGGTCTGTATTTGCAGGCTGCGGTACCGCTGCAATTGTTTTCATAGTATTTGTATTAAGCAGATCAAGCGTTGCTGAAGTACTTGCGGGATTGCCTCATTTTATAGATCCGTCTCATAGTACAAATATATTCTATTTGTTTTTAGTAGATGGTTACAAAATACTGCAAATGTATGGAATATGGATGATTCTTCTGGCAATAATACTACTAGTTGTATTGGTTGACAAAGAACGGCTGAAAAGAACAAGAGTTTACTTCAGTCTATCAATAAC
>CALEMD010000027.1 GCA_937902945.1 uncultured Erysipelotrichaceae bacterium
GTGATAAATCAGCACTTATCTTGAAAAGAGCGATTAATATCAGTATTTTTCATTGTTTCTATGCTTTTGTACATTTTAATATAAGTCTATTTATTTCAATTCATTTTGTTCTTTCATGTAATACTGCATCGTTTTCTCTATCCAGTATCGTGTCTTGCCTCTCTCTATTTTCTTCAATTCTGTATAGCAGGGAATGCCATCCTGTACATCATGCCACAGATCGGCAAATGTCAGATCATATTCTTCTTTGACAGCAGCTGCATATTCAAAGGCATCCGCCTTAATCACTCTGATTTTATCTTTCTGCTTAAACTGCGGAAGTATTTCTTTCTGAAATAGGGCAATCACAGATGGGTCTTTTTCTACCACTGTCACACTTGCAACTTCTGGCTTTATGCTGCACATATATGCAAAGTATCCCAATCCTAATCCATATGTCAGTACATTTCCGCTTGCTTCTTCAATGACAGAACGCATTGTATTGATCTCATTGGGAGTAATGCTCATCCATTCTCTGTCATTCTGCAGAACTGCATCAAATACAAAAGGCACAGAAAAGCATCCAATCTGCGGATACAGCGTTCCATCTGTTCCATACTTGAAATCATCAAACACAAAAGCTTCGTATGGCTGCAGCGTTTCCTTCTTCAGCTGCCATTTGCCATAGTTTCTAGAATCCAGATGAATATTCTGCCGATAGGGATTGCTGTTATACGCATCTGCATCAAGACAGCTGATCATCCTGCTGAAGTCTTTTTCAAACCAGTGTCTGCTCTTTTCTATATCGATATCCAATTCTGCCGCCAATAGATATCTATATGCATCGTGTTCAGACATCCCCGTTTCCTGCATGAAGTGCTTCATCATATCTGCAGTTACTGCATTTGGCGTCTCGTTAAGATAAATGCTCAGTTTGTGCAGAATCGTTTCATTTGTCTGCTAAATAGTACCGTTCATTTCATTTCCAATTCCAGGATATTCGTAGTTATGAAATCAACTCCGATCTGAGTCAGATCCATTGCATCCTGTACATTGTTGACGGTCCAGCAGTTTACCAGATGTCCTGAAATGTGTATCTGTTCTACAAGATTCTTGTTCAGCAGATGATAGTCACAGTTCAGATCAAGATCATATGTATCCAGTGTCTGCATCAGGTCATCAGGAAGTTCTTCTTCTACAAGATACTGCAGTCTGAGTTCCGGTCTCATTACCCTCAGCGTCTTCAGATTGGCAAGTGAAAAAGAGATCATGATGGTATGTTCAAGATCGTTCTCTTTATCAAATTCAGCCAATACTGCTTTGATCTGTTCCTGAGTAAATGGATTTTTCAATTCAGCAATGCATTGCTTGTTATACCTTCTGCATATTGTCAGATAGTCGCTGAGCATCGGAATGACAAGATCTCTTCTGCCCACCTGTCCATCTGTATCTAACAGATGCACCTTGCTCAGTTCTAAAGCAGTGCTGTTTTCAACAGGCAGGGATCTATCCGCAACCCGCTGTGTATCGTCATCATGAATCAGTACAAAGCTGCCGTCTTTTGTGACATGGATATCTGTTTCAATACCGTAATAGCAGTCCCTGTTGCCTGCCGCAATAAATGCCCCGCATGTATTCTCTGCTTCCTTGCCGCTGAAACCGCGGTGGGCAATCATCAATGGCATATTCTGGTGGATTCTGTTTTCGTTCATTTATACTCCCGAAGAGGTTCTTTCAGCGCTTCATCCACGATTCATCCTGCGGATTATCGCGGAATTTCAACAGACGTTCATGGTCCTCTTCTTCAATATACCCCGATTCTACTGCAACAGATGCCAGTGCGTCCAGGTTTGAAGCCGAGTGATTGATCACTCCTGCGTCTTTCATGCGCTGTATTCCCTTGCTCATTCCATATGTAAAAATCGATACCATCCCCAGAACTTCTGCGCCAGCATCTTTAAGCACCTGCACTGTCTCCAGTGAACTGCCTGCTGTGCTGATCAGGTCTTCCACAACTACTACTTTTGTGCCCGGTTCCATTCTGCCTTCAATCTGATTGCCGCGGCCATGGTCTTTAGCACTGCTTCTGACATAGCCCATCGGCATGCCAAGAATTTCTGCCGTCAGAGCCGCATGGGCTATCCCTGCCATTGCAGTTCCCATCAGCATCTCACATTCTGGATAATACTCTTTGACCATTTCCGCAAGTGCCTGTTCAACAACTCGGCGGACCGATACATCGGACAGTGTCAGACGATTGTCACAGTAAATCGGCGACTTGATTCCGCTAGCCCAGGTAAAAGGATCATTCGGTCTTAAAAACACGGCTTTGATTTTCAATAGATCTTCGGCAATTCTTCTTTCTCTGTCTGTACTCATCCTAAAAACTCCTTTACGCATCTCTTATATGCTTCAACCGGATCACTGCTGGCGGTAATCGGTCTGCCTACTACAATATAGTCAGATCCGATCTCTCTTGCCTTGGCCGGGGTCGTAATTCTTTTCTGATCATCCTGTTTTGCATCCGCAAAGCGAATGCCTGGTGTTACGGTTATGAATGCCTTTCCTACTTTTTCATGTATCATTTCTGCTTCCAGCGGACTGCATACAACTCCTGCAAGTCCTGCCTCTGAGGCATTGGCTGCATAATGCACAATCGTATCGTTGATGTCATGATCGATCCACAGTTCGTTTTTCAGAACCTCACTGCTTGTACTTGTCAGCTGCGTAACAGCAATCAGCTCAATCTTCGGATTGATTTCATCGATTGCCTTCTGGGCCGCTTTCATCATTTCAATGCCGCCTGCCGCATGCACATTGGTCATGTCAGGATTCAGCAAGGCAACGTTTCTCATGGCTTTGTATACAGTGTTTGGAATATCATGCAGTTTCAGATCCAGGAAGATGCGATGTCCTCTAGCCTTGATCTCTTTGACCATCTGCGGTCCTTCGGCATAGAACAGTTCCATTCCGATTTTGACATACGGCTTTTCTTCTGTAAACAGATCCAGGAATTCCATAATCTCTTCCTTTGTAGAAAAATCACATGCGACGATGACATCCTTCATTGATGTGCCCTCCCTTTCAGTTCTTCTATTGATTCTGCTCTGCATTTTTTCAATACATCTGGCAGCTGTTCAATCATATGTATGCATGCATATGGATCGCGGCAGTTCTCTGATCCAATCTCCACAGCACTAGCTCCTGCCATAATCATCTCAGCGATATTCTCAGCACTGGCAATGCCTCCGACTCCGATGATCGGTATGCGTACCGCTTCATATACCTGATAGACCATTCTCAGTGCCACCGGGAATACGGCCGGGCCGCTGAATCCGCCCATCTTGTTAGCTAGAATAGGCTTGCCTGTGCGGATATCAATCCGCATGCCTTGCAGCGTATTGATCAGGCATATGCCATCTGCGCCTGCCTCTTCAACCGCCTTGGCAATAGAAACAATGTCTGTGACATTCGGTGTCAATTTCACATATACCGGCACACGGCTCACTTTCTTCACTGCTCTAGTAACAGAGGCAGCTGCTTCAGGGTCTGTTCCAAAACTCATGCCGCCATGGCTTACATTCGGGCAGGAAATATTAACCTCAAGAATTCCCACCTGTTCCTGCTTGCTTAAAGCCTCTGCACATTCTGTATATTCTTCAATGCTGAAGCCAGATATATTCGCAATCACTTTCTTGCTGAATACTTTCTTCAATTTCGGCAGTTCTTCATGAATGACTTTATCGAGTCCTGGATTCTGCAGTCCCACACTGTTCAGCATGCCTGCTGTGCATTCTGCAATGCGGGGAGTCGGGTTGCCAAAGCGGGGATTCAAGGTTGTACCTTTGATGGCAATGCTGCCAAGCCGATTCAGATCATAGAACTGTGCAAACTCATAGCCAAAGCCAAATGTTCCGCTGGCTGGAATAACAGGATTGTCGAGCTTCCAATCCCCTAGTTTTGCAGAGATATCTACCATAGTACCTCCTCAGCATCCAGCACCGGTCCTTCTGTACAGATGCGCTTATAGCCATTCTTTGTCTTATGCGTACAGCCCATGCAGGCACCGAATCCGCATCCCATTCTTTCTTCAAATGAAAGCTGTCCATTATGCATAGTCTGATGCACTGCCTTTAGCATTCCCATCGGACCGCATGTCATATAGTACATATTCTGAAGATTCTGCTCCTTCAGTACATCTATTACTGTTCCTTTCGTGCCTTCACTGCCATCCATTGTAGCAATATGCACAGGAACTCCCATCTGTTCAAATGCATCCTTCAGAAATATCTGCGATGCATCCGCATATCCAAGTACTGCTGCAGCTGCAATTCCTTTATTCTTCAGCATCCGTGCACATGCAAGCAATGGCGGTATTCCTACTCCGCCCCCGATCAGTACAGTTTCTTTCTCTGCCAACGACAGATCAAACCCATTGCCAAGACCCGTGATGCATTCAAGG
>CALEMD010000028.1 GCA_937902945.1 uncultured Erysipelotrichaceae bacterium
CATGCCGATGATCATTCCTTCACCTCTTGTAACATTGATGAACTGTGAACGATAGCCGATCAGTCCTCTAGTAGGAACTAGGAAGCTCAGGCGGGTATAGGAGCCTGTATCAGACATATCCTGCATGACACCTTTTCTGATGCTCAGCCCGCTGATAACTGCTCCGGAATACTCATTTGGAACATCGCATACAACTTCTTCAACCGGTTCATTGGTAATGCCGGCAACTTTCTTCATAATAACTTCCGGTTTTGATACAGCAATTTCATATCCTTCTCTGCGCATATTCTCAAGCAGAACAGAAAGATGGAGTTCGCCTCTTCCGGAAACTTTGAAGCAGTCTGTAGAATCTGTTTCTTCAACTTTCAGACCGACATTGACCTGCAGTTCTTTTTCCAGACGTTCCTTAATATTGCGGGAAGTAACATATTTGCCGCTCTGTCCTGCAAATGGACTGGAATTGACCATAAAGTTCATAGACAGAGTTGGTTCTTCAATCTTGATTGTCGGCATTGGATTCGGTGAATCAACCGGGCATATCGTATCGCCGATGGAAATATCAGATATACCTGAGATCATGCAGATTTCTCCGCATTGAATCTCATCAACAGAAACTCTGCTCATTCCCTTATACACGAAAATCTGGTTGGTCTTCCCTCTCTCCGTCTTTCCAGACTTATTGCAGACTTCATATGTTGAAGCTGCCTTCAAGGTGCCTGAATAGATACGGCCGATGCCAAGACGCCCAATATAATCATCGTACGCAAGAGCACATACCTGCATCTGAATCGGTTCATTCATCAGATCTGGATAAGCCTGTGTATGATGGATAATCGTTTCAAACAAAGGAACTATATCTGTATTGGTGTCATCCGCATTGTAGCGAACAATTCCCTGTCTTGCGATTCCATACAGAATCGGGAAGTCAAGCTGATCATCTGTAGCATTCAGATCCAAAAACAGATCATATACTTCATCGATTACTTCATTGTAACGTGAATCCGGCTTATCCATCTTGTTTATAACAAGGATTGGACGCAGTCCGCATTCAAGTGATTTCTCCAGAACAAATCGAGTCTGCGGCATCGGTCCTTCAGCTGAATCAACCAGTAGAATAACCGTATCAACAGTACGAATAATTCTCTCTACTTCACTTGAAAAATCTGCGTGCCCCGGCGTATCGACAATATTGATTTTATAGTCTTTATACGTCACCGAGCAGTTCTTTGAATAGATGGTAATACCTCTTTCACGTTCAAGATCATTGCTGTCCATTACACAGTCAACAACCTTCTCATTGTCTTTGAACACGTGGCTCTGCTTGAGAAAAGCATTTACCAATGTTGATTTCCCCGCATCTACGTGAGCGATAACGGCAATGTTAATAATCTTCTGATAGTCCATATTTTCTCCTAGAAACGTTCCTTATTATAGAGGTTTACAGACTAAAATACAAATCATTCCCGTATTCTTATGCACTTTTTTCTGCTTTTCCTTCAATATAAACGCTTTCAGTGCGTTTCTGTAAGTGCATTCCTGTTATCGAGGATGCTCTTTGCGGCACTGCAGGCCTGACAGTCACAGTATTTTCCACCAGCCTCTTTGACTGACTTTGCATGATCCTCAATGGAAGCGGCCTTATCCTTGCCCAGCATTGCGATTGCCTTATCAGACTGCATGAAGGTGATCACTCCATCAATTGGCATGATGTCTTCTTCCAACTCTTTGATCAGTTTTTCTGCAGCAATGTTCTGTCTGTCCGTTCCAACAGATTCAATCCAGTTTGTGCCGGCTTTTGCCGCATCCTCGCAGCAGGTTTCTGCTGAAATCATATTCTTAACCAGTTCAATCATTTCCTGTGTATTCATTTCAATCTCCTTTTTCTGTGCTCATCATATGCAGATTCTTTCTCTGCATCAAGCAAAATGATTCCGTGATCCCTGCAGGCTGATGTACAGAACTGCAATATATTTACTTTGCAAAATCGTAAACCGCCCTATTGAAATCTTTGCATTCTTCATACACCCCATGCCCATAGCCATCATACATTTTCAACTGGCTCCCCTTAATCAGCCGTGCCATTTCATATGAAGCTTCCGCTCCGACTGTTTGATCCTGTTCGCCGCCAATGATAAGCACTGGACATTCAATTGCATGAATCAGTTCAGAACTGTCGTGGGTATTGCAGGCATTGGCTTGGACTATAAAATTCTGCAGATCTTCCGGCTTGGACAGCGCCGCAAGAAGACGGTTGAAAGGCCGCTGTGCTTTTACCCGTTTCGGCGTATATATTTTTTCTGACATATCACTGAACAGTCCTGGGAAATCGTTCTTCTCTGCCAATGCAATCCAATGTGGAAGAACTTCTTCTGAGGTTTTATTCGGCTTGCAGAGCGTAACCGCAAGAATCAGCTTTTCTGTTATTTCCGGATAGTCAATTGCTAGATACTGAGCAATCATGCCTCCCTCAGAAACTCCCATGACACTTGCTTTCTGAATACCAAGCTTTCGAATTGCATATGCCAGATCAGCAGCCATATCTCTTGTGGTATAGTTTTTTTCAATCTGATTCTTTCGACTGATCACATATACTTTGAATTCTTCTGCGAACATTCTGTACATCAGTGAAAATGGCAAGGCTGTCCCTTTTACAGTTTTCAGCGAATCACCCAATCCTGGAATCATGATCAGATTTCTGTCACCTTTTCCAAACGATATGCAATCCATATCCGTGCTGCCAATCTCGATACTAATATTGCGGGCATTATTTTGCACTGCAGAACCTCCTTTAAAATGATTGAATTTATTTTTCTAAGACAGCTGTATATCCATCAGTCTTGTCTCCGCTGATTTCAATCGCATATGACTTACCAAAATCAGCATCCAGATAAATAGCATTCATCGTCTTTGTGTTCTCTGCGGAATATATATTCTCATAATTCGGATTCTCGTATTCAGTTATCACTGTAAACTGTACAGTTATGACTCCATCCTCCGCAGCATCCCCGAAGTATTCTTTTTCCAAAGTGTAAACAATCAATTCATCATGCTTAATCAATGACTTGTCAGCATTAGATGTACCCCCGCTGCCGCCGACTCCATCTAGATCATAGTCAACAACCAAGAGACCGATATCTTCTTTGACATTCAACTGTATCAGCAGCTGTATCTCGTCATCGGCAGGTTCAGGTATTTTCTGATTGAAGATGCCGCATCCCGAGAGAACAGATACCATTGCTATAGCTGATACTGCAGATATTCCAATTGTCTTTTTCATTGAATCTCCTTTACTTCGATTCTGTTATCA
Source organism: uncultured Erysipelotrichaceae bacterium (assembly GCA_937902945.1). GTDB lineage: Bacteria > Bacillota_I > Bacilli_A > Erysipelotrichales > Erysipelotrichaceae > Bulleidia. The sequence continues at coordinate 3,308 of CALEMD010000028.1, forward strand.
TTCTGCAAGGACAATTGAAAATTGTCAAAGCGAAATTTCTTTTGGCAAATATAACTCAGAAGATTCCCCATTATCTGTCGCAATAGCTTCAACAGGTCATTCAGGCACTTTTCAATATTCCGTTAAAAGTTTTGAAAATCCTTAGTCAAGCTTCATTTTGAGGTGATAACTGAATCGCTGCATACACTTGTGCAATAGAAATGCAAGCAATACATCAAGACGACACTCATTCCTTACTGATTATCTCTCCTAGCTTAGATCGATAAATGCTTCCCTATTGATTTATGCAATTCCATGTGCCCAGAGTTTTCTACGCGGTCCACAGTTAAATATGAAATTAGTACCAGAGTAATGCCAGACGTAAAAAACCCGCCGATTTAGCGAGTTTGTTGTTATTGTGCTATAACAATGAGAACGATATCATAAAGCGAGACTCGTCCCTTAATGATAAACTCTTTTTCAATCTAGCAAATTCATAACTAATGCCACCATAACGTCTTTCTCTTTTGGATTGGATTCCGCAATCATGAGCGTAATTGCCACCAGAGCACTATCACTGATTCGCTTTTGATGATTCGTAAAGAGAATATGGTTATTATCTAAATACTTCAGAAAGAGTGTTGCGCCTATGCGCTTGCATCCATCTGTAAACGGATGATCCTTAATAAGAAAGTACAAGAGATTTGCAGCCTTCTCTTGAACAGATGGATATACCTCTTTCCCAAAGGCAGTTTGGTCAATTGCCACTAAGATGCCTTTGAGTTTCCCTTTTTCGTTTTCTACTCCAAACACGCTGGAACTATTGCTGTATCCCATATGGTCAATCAATTCGCGGCATTCTTCATAAGACAAAGCAGTTGCTTTCTTGTTTCCTTTGGGCTTCTTGATAGTCTGATGATCATAATCATCCAAAAGAGACAGAGCTTTAGTATACTCATTCACCACTTTTAGAACTTCACTGGAATCACTATCAATTGCAGAAGCCAGCATTTTTGACTGAATTTCGATTGTTTCGTTTAAGCGTGATAACTGTTTTTGGTTAACAGCATATCCTTTCACAAGGTAATCTTTCATAATGTCATTCGCCCATTTTCGAAAGATGATACCATTCTTTGATTTGACTCTGTATCCAACAGAAAGTAAAGTCGGAGGGTATTTATTATGTAGTTATGGATGTATTTTTTAATGGGATATTTGGCAGTTTACTGTTGTTTTGTTGTTTAACATAATTTGATGTATTTACGCATCTCTCCAATTTCTTTCCATTCAAAAGATAGCGGATCATCACGATCTACTGCCTTTTCAATTTCATAGATTGTGAATTTCTTTGGATATCTTACAAAATAAAAAACGACTCAGAATGGCTGCCTCATCTGTCCTCTTAGCCATGACATCTGTCATTTAGGTACTTTTCAGATTATTGTGAAATTCTCCGAAAAGCCCTTGGTTAAGCCACATTTTGAGGTGACATCTTTATCGTTGCATACACTTGGAGCAGGTGAGCAGAATCGAACTGCCGTGTCGACCTTGGCAAGGTCGCGTTCTACCATTGAACTACACCTGCATTGGCGGTCCGTACGAGAATTGAACTCGTGGTCTTCTCCGTGACAGGGAGACATGTTAACCGCTACACCAACGGACCATTTGAAACTGGGAAACGAATGGCGAAGATGGAGGGATTTGAACCCTCGCGCCGGTTTCCCGACCTATGCCCTTAGCAGGGGCACCTCTTCGACCTCTTGAGTACATCTTCAGTCTGCCAATTGCACTTTTTTCAGCGCTTTATTATCTTACCATACTGTTTTTCTTTAGGCAAGCATCGAAATCAAAAAGTGTGGGGCAAAATTACTGGTTGAAAGCATCCGGCAGATCATTCTCTAAAAGGATTGTATCCTCTCGTGTTGCTATTCGATATACGAGTGCAAATGCCTCCTTTTCGGTTGCGGCTATATGCACATGTTTTCTCTCAAAGCCTGAGTCTTTCAAGCCCCTGTCAATGGATGCTGTCTGCTGCTGACCGACTAAGATCACCTCATCAGCACAGCCTTTCATCTTCATGCCAAAACTGTGATTGATTTCATCCTGCTTCTCACCAAGATCAATCATTCCTGGAGTGACAATAAAACGTCTTCCAGACATTCCCTTCAGCACTTCAAGTGCCATTGAAGAACCCTTCGGATTGGCATTGAATGCATCATCTATGAACGTATAGCCATTGATCTTCTTCATCTCCAGGCGATGTTCAACCTGTTTCATATCTCTGACTGCTTTCTGGATATCTGTCCATGGTATATCAAGGTAACGAGCGGCTGCTGCCGCTGATAGAATATTCAGTATATTCAGTTCACCAAGCAGACGTGTCTGCATGGGTATGTCTTCATCTGCATGCAATATATGGAAAGTGGATCCTTCAGCTGAGTACTGGATCTCTGATGCTCTATAATCAGCATTCAGACAATGGATGCCATAGGTTATGATGGCAACAGGATTCTGTATCTTATAATCACGGATATATTCATTATCAATATTGATGATGCCAGTGCCATCTTTCGGCAGCATCTCTATCATCTTCATCTTTTCATCAATGATATTCTGCAAAGATCCAAATGTATTCAGATGCTGAGGGCCGATTGATGTGACAACACCTATGGATGGCTTAACAAAATCCATCAATTCAGAAATATCGTTAACATGATCTGCACCCATTTCACATATAAAGACACGATCTATCGGCTTCAGCATCTCACGTATGGTTCTAGTGATTCCCATCGGTGTATTGTAAGAAGCAGGAGTCATTAAGGACTGATAGCGCACCGATATTACTGACTGCATGATGTTCTTTGTAGAAGTCTTTCCAAAGCTTCCAGTAATCCCTATTTTAATCAGATCAGGGCGCTCTAGAAGAATATCAGCAGCCAATTTCTGATAGTGCTTCTTAACAGCATTTTCAATTGGCTCTGTAATCCATGCCATTGGATAGATGAGAATCCAAGGCAGAATAAAGCATAAAATCATGCCAATCCAGGCAGTAATGATGGAGCTGTTCCACAGCACTAGAACAACCCACAGTATATTCAGCAAAGCCAGCAAGACAATCTGCCTTTTGACTCGGCCGGTATATACCAGCGGTTTGATATACTTAGTGCGCATTTCCTTCTTCCATAGAACAGCAGCTGAACAGCCCGCCAGTATGACAAGCAGGAAATAGGCGGCGTATGGAATAGATGTCTGTTCAAGGATCATCATCAGGAATAGAGCAGCCACTAGAAATACAGCCGGAAATAGAATCCTGTGCAGTACTTTTTTCTTCTGTGTCAGAAGCCATTCCGTAAACCTTGGCAGTTCATAGCGATTCTGCTGAAACATATGAAGTGCATGCACGCATGATACCGCTGCATTGGCTAGAAGTGCGATCGCCATCAATATGGTTATTGCTATACTCATCCGTTCATCTCCTGTTTCAGAAATACATCAAGAACTTTATTGAAGCGCCCACTTTGGTGATAATACGCAAAGTGATCATCGTTCTGGAATACTGCCAAGCCTGCGTCTGGCATCTCCTTTTCCATCTCTTTGCCCATCCACAGCGGCACTGCGGTATCTTTATCACCCCACACAAGGAGTACTGGACACTTGATGCAGTGCAGCACAGGCGACACATCATCATTGACCACTTTAACAAATGTCGGTTTCATGACTCCCTGCGCATTTTTATAATCTTCTGCACCGAATCTGTCTTTCATCTTATCAAGTGCTTTTTGATTATGGGTTGCTTTGAGAATTGCCTTTGCGCTTTTAAATACAGCCGTGCGTATATACCATTCCGGCGAACGTTTTCCGCGAATTCCGGCAGCTCCTGTCAGACACATCTTGCGCACACCGCCAGGATTGTCAGCCGCATAGCGGATTGCCACTCGGCATCCAAATGAATGTGCAATCAGAATTGGGTTATGAATATCATTGACGCGAATAAACTCCTGCAGAAAATGTTCATAGTCATTTACAGACCACGGCTCCGCCGGTGAATAACTTTCACCAAAGCCTGGAAAATCAAGGTTATAGACATGAAAGTACTCTTTCAAATGATCTTCAATCTTCTGCATCATTTCCATATTCTGACCCCATCCATGCAAAAGAATGACATCAGCGCCTTTGCCCTGCTGTCTGAATGCTGTTCTGACGGATGCAATTTCCTTAAACTCTGTCATTTTTACCTGCCTGTTTCAATTCTTTGCTTTCTTTCTTCTTTTCCTTCAGCCGTGTTCTGCGTTCTTTTCTAGACTCATCTTTCCATATCTTAAAACATACGCCTTCAGTCAGGTTTTCTGCTTCAACCTTATATCCGTAGGTAGTCGCAACCCTGTATATGATAGACAGACCCAGACCAAACTGTCCATCTGTTCCTTTTTCATATGGCTTAAACAGCTTATTCAGTCTGTCTTCTGTCATATGCCTGCCATCATTGGTAACACATAGTTCCCCTTCATGAAGATCAATGCGGATCCATGTCTTTGCATAGCGCAGAGCATTGTCTAAAAGATTCTCTACAACAATGCGCCATGGTTCTTCATCACCATGGAAATTGACATCTTCATCCATATTCCGAACAAACGTGATCTCCGGTCGAATTACTTTTAAAGATAGAATAGCCTTTTCAATAACCGAATTCATATCCAAGGCATCCCCCGGCTCACAATCATCCAGCAGATAGCCCATCTTATTTAAGATGATAAGACTATGTACTTTTTTCTCCAGTCGGTTGGCATGTTCAATAATTACATCACAGGATTTTTCCAGTGTCTCATATGGATAGATTCCGTCCTTTATACTTTCAGCATAGGATTTGATCGTTGCGATCGGTGTCTTCAGATCATGAGAAATATTCTGTATCATCTCCTCTTTGACCTGCGTCTGATGCTGCAGCTCATCTTCCATGTCCTGCAGTGCTTCTGCCACTTCACCTATTTCATCACGCCGATGGATGTTCAGATGCGGCGGTTCATCATCATTCTTAATTTTCTGTATATAGTTTTTAATCTGATTCAGCGGATGAATCAGACTGGCAACCCATACCATCAGAACTACAAACAGCAGACCTACGACAACGATATTGATATTGATAACCCCATTGACAAGTGAATTGCGGAATTCCTCTCGGAATGAGTCCATCATGACTGTAATCAGATACCTGCCATCATCCAGTTCAGTAATGCAGTAAAGAATCTTGCTGGTGCCGGTAATGCTTTGCTTGCCGCTGATCAGATAGAAGTCCTGCTGCTTATCAGCTGCTCCGCTGTTCAGGTTATCCAGTACATCTGCTTTGATCTCTTCCGTAAAGCCATTGCCGCCGATGACAGTAAATGATTCCTGATCAGGGTTATAGATTTCCTGGATCACTCCAGAACTGCTGACCATCTCTGGATTCTGCTGTGAACTCGCCTGCTGATTCAGAAGATATGCCATAGACTGCTGTGAATTATGCAGTATCTCATACATGGAATTCTCCGAAAAACTGTCAACCTGCGGTGTCAGAAACAGAAAAAGGAATAGCAAAAACATAGATAAGACAAGAACTGTAATTGTAAACAGCTGCTGAGACAGGGTAAGCTCTCCCAGCCACATCCGAATCCGTTTCATCAGCCTAAACGATAGCCAAATCCATAAATGGTATGAATGCTGAGATTCGGCATCTTCTTTCTAAGGCGGCGAAGTGTATCATCTACAACACGGTCACTGCCGTAATAATTGGATTCCCATACCTTTTCAAGTATCTGCTCACGCAGAAAAGCAGTTCCGCGGTTCTTTACAAACAGCATCAGCAGATCAAATTCCTTTGTGGTCAGTTCAATCTGAACTCCTTTTTCAAATACAATTCTCTGATTTTCATCTATCTCATATCCGTCAACAGAAATGCGTTCACTTCCCTCTTTATAGGAACGGCGGATAATATTATTCACTCTTAATACTAGTTCCTTCGGAGAAAACGGCTTAGTAATATAATCATCACTGCCCTTTTCCAGACCGATGATGCGATCAAATTCCTTATCACGGGCAGACATGAAAATCACCGGCACATCTGGATCGTGGCTGCGGATCTCCTCAATCAGATCAAATCCGCTTTTGTCATCCAGCATAATGTCTAATATCCAAAGATGCACATCATCATCACTGGTATGTACAGAAGCTTCATCAAAAGTCAGATAAGAGCGGACTTCATACCCTTCTTTTTCAAGATAGCGCTTAACAAGTTCATTCAGATCTTTTTCATCTTCTACTATATCTATTACACGTTTCATGCGATCACCTATGCAGTTATTTTAGCACATCAGAAGCACTTCTAAAAGAAAGCAGGGCTCAGCCCTGCCTAGATTCCATATTTCTGTTTTACGATACTGGCAACACTGTCTACCGATGATGCACAGATTTCATCTGTTTCAGCTTCCACCATGACTCTGACAAGCGGCTCTGTCCCGCTGGCTCTGACAAGAATTCTGCCATTATTGCCAAGCTTTGCGGCTGTTTCTTCTTCTGCTTTCAGAACCTCTTCGTCCTTCATCGCCTTTTCTTTATCGGTAACTTTGATATTGACTAGCAGCTGCGGATATATGCGCAGTCCCTGACGGAGTTCATGAATGCCTTTGCCTGTATCCTTCATGATGGTCAGCATCTGCAATGCACTGAGCAGACCATCACCTGTAGTAAGATGCTTTTTGAAGATGATATGGCCGGACTGTTCTCCGCCTACCACATAGTCTTCCTGACACATTTTTTCATATACGTACTTATCACCGACAGCAGTGCTGCAGACGTTGATGCCATCTCTTTCGAGTGCTTTGAACAGACCTAGATTAGCCATGACAGTTGTAACAACTGTATTGCCTTTCAGCTGACCCTTTTCTTTCAGATACCGACCAGCAATATACAGCATGTCATCTCCGGTCACAAGAGATCCATCCGGATCCACTGCAATCAGCCGATCTGCATCGCCATCAAAGGCAAGTCCCAAATCACATGAATGTTCCTTAACCAAGGCTTGCAGATGCTCCGGGTGTGTACTGCCGCATTGGGTATTGATGTTCACTCCGTCCGGTGTTGAATTTGACATGATGCATTCTGCACCAAGTGCTGTCAGCAGGCGTTCAGCTGTATAGCTGCTGCTGCCGTTGGCACAGTCTAGTGCAAGAACAGTGCCATGAAGATCCAGTGGAAATTCTTTTTTCAGCCAGTTCAGATAATCATCCATGCCTTTTTCATAACGGATGATTCTCCCGATTTCATCGTTGGTTTTATAGGGAATATCGCTGATTCCATCAATAAAATCTTCAATCAATGCTTCAATATCTGCTGAAAGCTTGATGCCTTCTTTCGAAAACATCTTAATGCCGTTGTCATAGAAAGGATTATGACTTGCCGATATCATTGCCCCTGCTTCAAAATCTTCGTTTCTTGTCAGATAGGCAATCATTGGCGTCGGGCAGTATCCTGCCAGGTATGCATCACAGCCATCTGCCGCAATGCAGATCGGAAGAGCACACGTCTGAACTCCAGTCACA